>JAJDXU010000408.1 GCA_022823105.1 Dehalococcoidia bacterium | reverse complement strand
CCTTGAGTCCCCCATGGACGACCTGCAGATCTGGTCGGTGGGCGTTGACCCGGACGACTCCGACACGGTGTTCGTGGGCACTCGGCCCAACGCATTCCGATCCCGGGACGGCGGGCAGACCTGGGAGTCGCTGGACCTGGGCGTCCGTATGCCCTGCCCCATCGGCATCCCCCGCACTACCAACATCATCGTCGATCCCCGGGACACGCGGACAGTGTGGGCCGGCATCGAGGTCGATGGCGTGTATCGCAGCCTGGACGGCGGCGACAACTGGACCCGCCTGCCCGACCTGGGGCCCGACCCCTTCCACGGCGACATCCACGGCATGGCCCTCAAGCCCGGCCCCGACGCCGCCATCTACTGCACCACGCCCTTCGGCATCTCCACCAGCAACGACGAGGGCGAGAGTTGGGAGCTGCACGAGTTCCCCCGCTTCCACGAGGCCGACGTCCGCTCCTACTGCCGCGGCATGGTCATCAAGCCCACCGATGCCAGCACCATGTTCGTCGGCAACGGCGACTCCATCCCCGGCATCACCGGCACCATCCGCCGCACCCAGGACGCCGGCGGCTCGTGGGACGAGCCGGAACTGTCCCAGACGCCCAACTCGGTGGTGTACTGGTTCGCCGCCAGCCCTCACGTGGACGATGTCATGGTCGCCGCCAGCATCTACGGCTACGTGTACGTCAGCACCGACGGCGGCGAGAACTGGAACAAGATCCAGAAGGAGTTCGGCGAAATCCGCTCCCTGGCCCTGACCCCCAACGAGTAACCTCACCCCCAACGAATAGCCTCATGCCAAACGGATCCCGCTCATGGTGCGGAACGTCCGCCTTTGGCGGGAGCCTGTCGAACCATGCAGCGCCTCTGGCTGGGTAACGACGCAGCCCCTCTCCTCCAAACGGGGAGAGGGGCTCTTGATGCTAAAATGCCAACATCACGGAGGGACACCCGCCAGGCTGGTGCAACATGACCACGACCAAACCCATTACGGCCGACGAACTGCTGCTGATGCCCGACAATGGCAATCGGCAGGAGTTGGTGCGAGGAGAGTTGATAGAGATGCCCCCACCGGGGAAAAAGCACGGTGAGGTGACGATGGGGTTCGGCGCCGCGCTCTACAATTACTCTGCGGCCAACGACTATGGAATGGTGGGCGACAATTACGGCTATCGGCTGGAATCTGATCCCGATACCGTGCGCGCGCCTGATCTGGCCTGGTACGCTCCCGGGCATCCTGCCGAACTCACCGATGGCTACCCGGAACGCGCGCCCGACCTTGTGGTGGAAATCAAATCGCCGAGCGATTCTCCTAGCGACGTGGCAGAACGAGCTCGGATGTGGCTGGACTTCGGCGTCCAGGAGGTGTGGTACGGCGACCCCGAGACCACCACCGTCACCCGCCACCGTACCGGCACAGAGCCCGAAGTCCTCGGCGAGGACGACATCCTGGACGGCGGCGAACTTCTTCCCGGTTTCAGCATCCCCGTCTGGCAACTCTTCCGCCGGCATCGCTGATTCACTATCTAACCTTTACATCCACGGAGCCCATCAATGCCAACCTTCGACTCTGACGGCGTGCAGATTTTCTACCAGTCCACCGGCGAGGGATTCCCCCTCATCTGGAGCCACGAGTTCGCCGGCTCCTATGAAAGCTGGGAGCAGCAGGTGCGCTACTTCAGCCACCGCTACCGCGTCATTACCTACAATGACCGCGGCTACCCGCCCTCCGAGGTGCCGACCGACCCCGAGGCCTATTCGCAGGACGTCACCCTGGAGGACCTGCGCCGCCTGATGGATCACCTGGGTCTGGACCAGGCCTACATCGGCGGGCTGTCCATGGGTGGCAACGTGGCGCTCAATTTCGCCCTGCGCTACCCCGAACGCTGCGAGGCCATCATCGTGGCGTCCGCCGGCTCCGGCACCACCCACAACGAGGCCTTCCGCACCGGCGGCGAGGCCATGGCCGCCCGCCTGCTGGCCGAGGGCACCCCGCCGGTCATGAAGGACTACGGCAGCGGCCCCACCCGCGTCCAGTTGCAGCGCAAGGACCCGCGCGGCTACGAGGAATTCATGCGGCTGCTGTTCGGGCACAACGCCCGCGGCTCGGCGTACACCTTCCGCGGCGTCCAGCTCAAGCGTCCCACCATCGACCAACTGATCCCGCAGATGAACGCCTGCCAGGTGCCCACACTCATCATGATCGGCGACGAAGACGACCCGTGCGTCGAGCCTTCCATCATGATGAAGCGGCACATCCCCAAGAGCGGTCTGGCGGTGCTGCCCCAGTGCGGCCACGCCATCAACCTCGAGGAACCGGCCCTCTTCAACCAGCTCGTCTCCGACTTCCTGTCGTCCGTAGAGGCCGGTAAGTGGGCCGACCATCCCCTCGGCGACACCCCATACTCCACCGGCTCCCGCTGACGGATTACACTGGCGGCTCTATGCCGTGCTCGCGCAGCACGCGTTCCAATTCTGAGCGGGCTGCACGCTCGGTTGCCAGGGCTTGTTGATCGGCCAGCCGGGCTTCGCGCTCAGTTGCCAAAGCTTCCCTTTCCGCTGCCAAGGCCTGCTCAGATTCCTGTATGTCGCGCCGGTAGCTGCCCTCCACCGGGTCGAAAAACCGGAACCAGTCCCGCTCGGCGTGCAGTTCCAGGCGCAATACTTCGCTGCTGCCGCGATAGCGGTCGGGCTGGGCCGTCTCCTCAACCGGAATCGGTTGATACTCTCCGCCAACCAGGCGATGGCCTTGCAGCGGGGGCGTCAGGATTCCGGTCGGCGTCGGATCGTACATCCAGTATTCTTTTACTCCCAACTGGCGGTAGATCGGAAACTTGGTCTCGAGGTCGTCGCGATAATTGCTTTCCGACAGCACTTCCAGGATAAAGTCGGGTATGCGTCCCTCAACCCAGGTCTGGAATATGTTGCGTCGTTCCTCTTTGTGAGTTTGCGTAACCACGAACAGGTCCGGCGCGACGACTTTGCTGGGGTCACCCTCCTCGTAGTAAAGGAACATATCCGATCCTACCCAGGTAGTTGGATCATCCGAGAACCAGGCGGTCAGAGCCCCGTAGGCGTAAACCAGGGGAAAAAGTTGATACTCGGATTCGGCCAACGGTTCGTCATCCTCGATCGGGTAAAAGACGGGTTCAGCCTGCTCAACTTGACCAACTTCTGACTTGAGACGTGGCGTAGTCATGGCGAACCTCCATCGGCCGGAAGACACGGTTAGTGTAGCACGGCAGGCTACCGGCCCCAGCCCACGGGGATCACCTCGCGGAACTGCCGCATCGCGTCGATGTGCTGGTCCGCGGCGCTCAACGGCCCGCGCCGCGCCTCGGCCATTACATGCGTGCCGCCCATCGACTGCCAGCCCTCGACCTCCGCCAGCCATTGCTCCGGCGACTTGTCGGGCATCCGGATGCGCCCCGCCAGGCCCACGTCCTCGGGCTGTCGGCCCGCCTCGGCGATGAAGGTCTGCATCTTGTCCAGGACGGCCCTCGCATCGTCCCCCGGCGGAAAGCTGGGGAACCAGCCGTCGCCCATCCGCGCGATGCGCCGCAGCACCACGTCCCTCGGCACCGGGCCCGCCGATCCGCCCGCGCCGAACCACACCGGTATCGGCCGTTGCACCGGCAGCGGCTTGATGCCGGCCGACCGCACCGTATGCCAACGTCCCTCGAAGTCCACCACTTCCTGCGTCCACAGGGCGCGCATGAGGTTAATCTGTTCCTCGGAGCGGATGCCCCGGTTCGAGAAATCCTCGCCCAGCGCCTCGAACTCCACGTGGTTCCAGCCCACGCCGATGCCCAGCGTGAGGCGGCCGCCGCTCAGCACGTCGATCTCGGCGGCCTGCTTGGCCACCAACGCCGTTTGACGCTGCGGCAGGATCAGGATGCCGGTGACCAGGCGTATCTTCGAGGTGATGGCCGCGATGAACGCCAGCGTCGTCAGCGACTCGTGGATCACGCTGTGGTGGGTGTAGTAACTGCCCCGCACGTGCTCGTGGTGTGTAGGGTCCGCGCCCAGCACGTGGTCGGCGATGAACAGATAGTCGAACTCCATCTCCTCCACGGCCTGCACGTAGTCGCGGATGGCCGCCGGGTCGGGCCCGATCTCGGTCTGCGGGAAAATTGCGCCAATCTGCATGAAAACTCCTTATAAATCCGGCCCTTCATCATTCCGGCGAAAGTCGAAGATGCGCCTGCGGCGTGCCGGAATCCAATTAACGCCGGTACTCGTCGCCGCAGTCTCCGATGATACTGTAAAGGTCGCGAGCGCTGGCGGATACCTCGTCAATCGCCTGATAATCGTCCTCGTCCAGTTGGAAGCTGAACACCCGGGCATTCTCCGCGATGTGCTCGGCCACACCCAGACGCGCTCCGATGATCACGCCGGCCACGGTGTTTTTCTCCAGGATGTACCGCTCCGCCACGTTGGCGATGCTCACGCCATGCCTGTCGGCGATTGACTTCAGTGCGCTCAAGAGCCGTTGGAACAGGTCCCAGCCGCCCCAGGCGTCCACCATCTGCTTGTATTTGCGCAGGCTGGCGGTGTTCAGCGCGCCGGCGCCAGGCTCCGGCTGGCCCAGATAGCGGTCAGACAGCAGGCCGCCGCACAGCACGCCGTAGGGCAGCAGCCACACACGCTGCTCCTCGCAGACCTCCGTCATCTGTACCTCGGGCCGGCGGTCGATCAGTGAGTACTGTACCTGGTTGGATACCACCCTGACGCCATGGTCGGCGATGTCACGCAGGCGTTGGGTATCAAAATTGGTCAGCGCCACGCGATGCAACTTGCCCTCGTCTCGCAGGATCGCCAGTTGCTCCAGCGCGTCCAGGTACCGACGGTCGCCGTACTCCCACCAGTGGAACTGCAGCAGGTCGAGCCGCTCGACGCCCATGCGCCGCAGCGAGATGTCAATGTTGTTCTCCACGATCTGCCGCGTCATTGGCCCCGGGCGCGGTACCCACTTGGTGAACGCCTGAACCTCCGAGAGCGCATCTGCTCCCCGCGTATCCGCCAGGCGGCGCCGGAACTCGCCGATGAAGTCCTCGGCGGGGCCGTAATGGTCGGCCAGGTCCCACGTGGTGAATCCGGCGTCGTGGTAGGCCACCATGGCATCCAGCGCCGCCTCGGGGTCGATGCGCCCGTGCGCCCCCGAAACCTGCCACATCCCGTTGAGCACGCGGCAGATGGGCAGGCCGTCAACAAAGCGCAGGCGGGCTTCCTGGGGGAGGGTCATGGTTGCGCTGAAAGGACGTCCGAGATCAAGAAGGCTTGACTGCACTGGCTGCAATCTCTGCTATGGTATCTAGGACGGTGGTTACTTCCGGGTCTATCTCTTCGGGATGGATGTACTCGACCAGAAAATGGTAGTCGGATTTTGGCAACCTGGCGGATACACCTGTTTTCTCTGCAAAATCTCTAAACAGCAGCTCAAAGAATCTTTCCGAGACTTTCATGTTGCCGTCCCATGGTGAGCCAAGGTTAGCCCGCAGCAATACGGCCTCGATCTCATCAATGAGTTCACCCATGAAATCGCGAAATAGGGGAAACTCTGATGCAGCCCATCTTACAGGCACGTCTGCTGTGCAGAAATAATTTTCAATCTCACGCTTCGCCCACGTGTATTCATGCAAATCTGTGTGGGTATTGGCCGGTATCCCTCTTTCCAAGTGGTCGAACAAAGCAAATGCCTTCAGGTGTGGGCAAGCCTCACGCAAACCCCAAAAGTGCTGACGTGCCTGCATCGGTTGATTGCCTACATAGTGGACGAAAGGGCGTTCCAACGCGTTCAGAGCGGGGTGCTGGAGTTGACGCGCGAAAGCTTGCAATATGGACAAGTCGGTAGAGCCTTCCAGGTACAAAACCCAGCCGGTAAGTTCGGCTTGCAAGTAATGTTCAAAACCGATTTCCGCCAGCGCTTTGGCTACCTGATTGCCGCGACCATCAATACGATGCGGCCGGCCGACGAACGCCGTCACCGAGTGCCGCTCACCGGCTTCGTTCAAGACCACTTCGGAATGCGTCGCAATCAGCAGTTGGCTGTTCTGCTGCGCTGCGGTCTCGGTGATTGCCTGGTAGATTTGACGTTGCCGCAGTATTTCCAGATGGGCATCAGGTTCGTCCAACAATATTATTGAATTCGGATGCAATAACATATAGACGGTTAGCAATAACGTTTGCTGAAACCCACGCCCCGATGAGGATAAATCGAGGTCCAGATTGGGCATATAAGCGTCTCTATAGTGCAGCGTGATTTCGCCGCGTTCCGGGTTGTACACTGGGATTAGAATGGTTGCGCCAAAGGTCTTTTTGACGCGTGGGACCAGAACCTCGTTCCAGAGGTTGCGGTGGTTTAGGAACACGTCAAAACACAGGTTGCGCAGCACCTCTGCAGTACGACCCTGCCCAAGCAAAACGTTTACGGTGCCGGGCTGGAGCATCGCTTCCGTACTGGCT
>JAJDXU010000264.1 GCA_022823105.1 Dehalococcoidia bacterium | reverse complement strand
CAACCTCTCGTGGCGCGGTTGCTGCGGTGTCGGTCATGTGGGGACTGCTCCTGGCTGATTTCGCCGAAAAGCATAACACAGCGTGTCCGTTGCCTTTCAGCTCAAACCCCGAAACTGGCATCCACGGGCGTTTGACACGCCGCCCGGCCACGTTTCAGAATGACGAACTAAAAAAAGCGCCGGAACGATGATGCTTGTGGCTGGAGCGCCGACATGGGTGACTACGAATATGATCTGGTCGTGATCGGTTCGGGACCGGCCGGCCAACGAGCCTCGATCCAGGCTGCCAAACTCGACAAGAAAGTCGCCGTTCTGGAACGCCTCCCCGTGCTGGGCGGCGTGGACGTCAATACCGGTACCGCCAGCAAGACCATGCGGGAAGCCGTGTTGCACCTCACGGGGTTTCGCGAAAGGAAAATCTACGGAGACTCCTACTCGGTAAAGCAGAACATCACCATGAACGACCTCATGGTTCGCACCGGTTATGTGATGCAGCAACAGGTCGATATGTTGCGCGTCCACTTCCTCAGCAACCAGGTCGATATGTTCCACGCGGAAGGCTCATTTGTCGACCCCCACACCATAAGCCTCGCCTTTCCGGACAGCAGAATGAACCGGAACATCACCACCGACAAGGTGATCATCGCCTCCGGTTCCCATTCGACCTCCCCGCCCATCGTTCAAACCGACGGCATTCGGATTTTCGTCAGCGACGAAGTGCTTAACCTACCGGAAATCCCCCGTACCCTCACCGTCGTCGGAGGAGGCGCCATCGGCCTCGAGTATTGCAGCACCTTTGCAGCCCTTGGCGTTCGCGTCACCCTGGTGGACCGCAACCCCCGCTTGCTGCGTTTCGCCGACGACGAAATCGTCGATACCCTGGTCTACCACCTGCGGCAGAATGGCGTCACGCTGCGCCTGGACGAGAGCGTCGAAGACATAGAGTACATCCGCGAAAGACGTGGCGACGGAGTGCGCGTCCACCTCGAGAGCGGCAAGCAGATCATCAGCGATTCGGTGATGTACTGCGTCGGCCGCACCGGCAACACCGCTTCCCTGAATCTGGAGGCCGCCGGCCTGCAGGCGGACTCGCGGGGGCGCATCAGCGTCGACGATAACTACCAGACTTCGGTCGATGGTATCTATGCCGTTGGCGGCGTCATCGGCTTCCCCGACCTGACCTCCACGTCGCGGAGGCAGGGGCGTCTCGCCGCCTGCCACGCCTTCGACGCTGACACCTACCCGTTCCCCGACCTCTTCCCTTACACCGTCAGAACTATTCCCGAAGTCGCCATGATCGGCAAAACCGAGCAGGATCTGACCGACGCCGGCGTGGCTTACGAGGTGGGCAAAGCCAACTACCAGGAAACCATGAGCAGCGTGATGCAGGGCGACAACGCCGGAATACTGAAGCTGATATTCGATACCCAGACGCGTAAACTGTACGGCGTCCACATCCTAGGCGAGGACGCCTCCGAGCTTATTCACATCGGCCAGGCGGTCATGGCATTCAACGGTACCATCGACTATTTCACCGAGGCCGTCACCAGCTACCCCAGCCTGGCGGAGTGCTACCTCACCGCCGCCCTGAACGGCATCAACCGCCTCGAGCTGTAACCACCACGTTCGTCATCCAACGTGCCACACGACCAGATCATCATGATCATTGCCGGCCCCAACGGAGCCGGCAAAACCACCTTCGCCCGGGAATTTCTCCCCAACGAAGCGAACTGTCCGACCTTCGTCAACGCCGACCTGATCGCAGAGGGACTGAACCCGCTCCAGCCGGAACAGGAAGCCGTCGCCGCCGGCCGGATGATGCTGGACATGATCCGTAGATACGCCTCCGAAGGCCGGAGTTTCGCCTTCGAGACCACTCTCAGCGGGCGCACTTATGCTAGTATGATCCCACGCTGGCAGGCGCAGGGCTACCGCGTGGTTCTGCATTTTCTAACCTTGCCATCGCCGGAAGTAGCTATAATCAGGGTAGGGCAACGGGTCAGGCATGGCGGGCATAACATACCGGAGGATGTTATCCGCCGACGGTTTGACGCCGGCAGGCGCAATTTCGACGCGATCTATAAGGATCTGGTTGACGAATGGGTGTTGTACGACAGTACAACCGCCTCTCCGACATTGATCGCAAGGAGCGACGACCATGACCACACTGTATGAAGTTTCGCAACAGCGCGATCAGGGAGAGGGTCGTCCTTACAACCCTCAAACTGACGGAGGCCTGGCCGCCCTGCGGCGCGCCGCCTACAAGGCACGCAAACGTGCCATTGCACTGGACGGCTATGTCGCCACCTGGCGCGACGGCAAGATCGTGTACGACACCGAACCCTAGATGGCGCGCACGCGCTTGTCCCGGCTCCCGTTGCTTGTATAATGGCGCGCGTCGGCAGTCCGCCGACCCAAACTCAACTGGGAGCCTTTCCCGATGAAGAACAAGGTATATCCCGATTTCGATTCCGCCGTCGCCGACATGAAGGACGGCATGACTTTTATGTCGCCCGGTTTTGGCAACGTGGGCCTCGCCCGCAACCTGTTGGCCGCCGTCCACCGCCTCGGCGTCAAGGAACTCACCGGGATATCCAACAACGCCGGCTCCCTCGATGACCGCGTTGACGTGGGCACCCTGATCGAAGCGCGGCAGGTCAAGAAGATGATCTGCGCCTTCACCGCCCCCACGCACCCGTCGCAGATCACCCCATTCGTCCAGATGTACAACGACGACGAACTGGACGCCGAGTTGGTCCCCCAGGGCACACTGGCAGAGCGGATGCGCGCCGCCGCCGCCGGTATCGGCGCTTTCTACACCCCCGCCAGCGTCGGCACCGAACTCGCCGAAGGCAAGGAGCACCGTGAAATCAACGGACGCACCTACGTGCTCGAATACCCGTTGCCTGCCGACTTCGCCCTGATCCGCGCCTATCGCGCCGACACATTCGGCAATCTCCAGTTCCGGCTCACCCAGCGCAACTTCAATCCCATAATGGCAATGGCCGCCGACATCACCGTGGTGGAAGTCGAAGACAGCATCGTGGAGCCGGGCGAGATCGACCCCGACTGCGTCCACGTCCCCGGTGTCTACGTCGATCGCCTGGTGAAGATCCCCGAAGACGGCATCTGGGACTGATCCGCAATACCGCTCGCTGGCAAATGGTTGCCCGCCCCGCGTCCAATGACTTATCGCCGAACGAAGGAGCCCGCGACTATGACTACCGCCGATACGCCCCGCCTGTCCCGCCAGACCATGTGCGATCGCCTCGCCATGGAGTTCCAGGACGGCTGGATCGTCAACCTGGGCGTGGGAATGCCCACACTCTGCTCCAACTACCTGGAGTGTGAGCCGGACAAGGAGATCATCTTCCACTCCGAAAACGGGGTGATCGGATTCGGCCCGCTGGCTCCTGCCGGAGAGGAAGACAGGCACCTGGTTAACGCCGGCGGCCAGAACGTCGTCGCCCTGCCAGGCATGGCCATCGTGCACCACGCCGATTCATTCGGACTCATCCGCAAGGGCATGGTCGATGTCACGGTGATGGGCGCCTACGAGGTCTCCGAGAACGGCGATTTTGCCAACTGGCGCATCCCCGTTCGCAAGGGCGGCGGAATCGGCGGAGCAATGGACCTGGCCGCCTGCGCCAAGCGCGTTTTCATCGCCATGGAACACAACCAGCGTAACGGCGCGCCGCGCGTGCTTAAGAACTGCAACCTGCCCATCACGGCGCCCGGCGTTGTCAAGCTGCTGGCGACCGACCTTGGCCTGTTCGAGATAACGGAGCAGGGTTTCGTGTTGCGTGAGCACGCCCCCGGCTGGTCCCCCGAAGACATCCAGGAGCAGACCGAAGCCAAGCTGATCATCGCCGACGACCTGCGGGAGATACGGGTCCGACCCGATTAGAACCGCCGGGAACGCAACCACAGCAAAAGAGGCCACCCCTACCAGGCCACCCCTACCAGGTAATGTCGTCAAACGTCGAACTCGACAGTATCGTCGATTCCGAACTGCGCAGCCAGCAAATGAGCCGTGCCCAGGAGGGTCAATCCAACGACCCATACTGAGCCGAGCAATCTCAATTCGCGGGAACTCATGCCCCGCCGGCTCAGTTGTTCCTATCCTGATAGTCGTCGGTTGGTTCGCTCGCCCTCCACAGGATCCTGGCTGCAAGCACCGTGGTGCTTGAGGCTATGGCCGATGCCGGCAACAGCGCCATCATCCAGAATATTGCGTTGTTTTCCTGTACAAGCGCTTTCACGGCGTGGATGACCGCTGGGACAGCAAGCAACACCGCGACCGTCGCTTCCATCGCCAAAACGATTGGGAGCGCTGTGGCAATCACAAGTGGCCCAGTATATCTGGCGCTCGTGGCCGGTACAGTAACCATCTCGATTCCACCGGCTGTGCTGCGCTGGTGTTGCAGCTACTAACCGGGTTGCAGGGTCTGCGTAGTCTCGGCTTGGGCGGCGATGCGGTCCCAGCCGTAGAGCATGGGGGCCATCCGGACGTTGCTCCACATTTCGGCCTGGTCGGCGAAATGGCGGCTGCCGGGATGGCCTGACGAGCCCAGGGGCACCGCCCAAAGGGAACGCTCCCAGTCGGCCGGATCGTAGGCGTAGCGGAACACTGACATGCCGCCCAGCGCAGCAAAGTCCGCCGGGGAGTAGGCGCCGGCCCACGGAGTGTCGCCGTCGCCGCCGGTGGAGACCTGCGGCGGGTCGAGCAACTCACCGAGTTGGGGGAACGAGAGGGACAAGGGATGCTGCGGGCGGGTGTGGTGGACTCGACTCCAGGTCCAGTTGTCGGCGTTTCGGCCCAGCTTGGCGGTAAGCGTTCGTACCCCCTCGTCCAACGCGGCGCTCAACGCGGTGGGCCAGGTCTCCCGGTTGGGCAACAGGGCGGTGTCGTTGGCGGCGATGGCGTCGGTGACCAGGTTGCGGAACCGGTTGAGGAACACGCCGCGGCCACGGTCGACGGGTTCCCAGGCCAGGGCGGCGAGACGTTCGCCGATGTTGTGCTTGAGGAGACGCCAGATGAGGGCGTCGCGCATGGCGCTGTAGATGGTGGGCGCCACGGCGTCGGGGTCCATGCTGCCGGACCAGGCGCGCAGGCGGCGCAGGGCCGAGGCCGTGTGGGCGTCGGAGGGATTGAGGATTCTGGATAGGGCTGAGAGGTAGGTCTGGGCGGGCAACGACAGACGCTCGGCGTGGATGCGTCCCATGTCGTTGGCGGACGGATTCTTGATGGACTTGATGCCGTGGGTGACGCGCATGGCCCGGTAGCCCGGGGCGAAGTCCATGGAGATGTAATAAGGGTAGTCGGCGGCCACCGGGCGGTTGTTGGCGGTGGCGATGTAGCCCTCGGGCGGATTGATGTTGCGGGGCATGTCCTCGAACGGGATGGGGCCCTGCCATTCGTGTTGGTCGTCCCAGCCTGCGACGGGCAGCGGCGCCGGAGCGTCGCCGGGACGGCGGGGAATCTCGCCGCGGCACTGGTAACCGATGTTGCCGCTGGAGTCGGCCATGACG
The DNA here is from genome assembly GCA_022823105.1 of Dehalococcoidia bacterium. Taxonomy (GTDB): domain Bacteria; phylum Chloroflexota; class Dehalococcoidia; order Lucifugimonadales; family UBA3495; genus Bin87. The sequence continues at coordinate 1,646 of JAJDXU010000264.1, read as the reverse complement.
AAGTTGTTCACCGGGTCGACCCAGCCGTCCATGGCGTCGGCGAGTTCGGGGACGGTGTGGGCATCGAGCATCGAACACAGGATGTCGGTCCACGGGTCGGGGCCGTCGCCGGCGGTGTAGCCAAGGGCCAGCGCGTAACCGGTGAGCGGGTCGCCGCCGACCACAGGGCCGTGATGGGTGCTCCAGGTGCGGATATGAACATCCTCACCGTCGCGAACCCTGATGACCTCGTCGCGGACGTCGGCGTTGAACCAGTCCTCTTCCCGCTGGTAGAGGGAGGCGTCGGCGTCGTTGAACCGCTCAATGTAGAGGTCCTGGTAGTCGGCGGCGGTGTGGGTGACACACCATGCAACGTGGCCGTTGTGGCCGAAGTGGGGGAATCCGGGCAGGCCGGCGAAAGAGACGCCGATGACGTCGAAGGTGTCGCAGGCGACATGGTTCTGGTAGTAGACGCTGGGAGTGTCAAGGCCGCGGTGGCTGTCGCCGGCGAGGATGGGCTTGCCGGTGGCGGTGCGGGACCCGGAGATCACCCACGAGTTGGAACCGCTGTCGGTTTCGCCGACGAGGTTGAGGTCGGCGGCGGCGTCCAGCATCTGCTGCAGGCCGATATCCACGGGGCCGTCGTAGTCCGCGCCGGTGGGGATGATGACGGGCTGGCCGGGCGGGTAGGACGGGAAGAGTTCGGCAGCGCGTTCGGGTCCCAACTCCTTGACTAGGCGGGCGCGCCACGCCTTGCTTTCGAAGACGCCCATGAAGATGTGGCGGACCTTGAAGATGGCGAGGCTGTGCCAGGGTTCCCACGGTTCGGGTTCGATGCCGGTGATGGCGTATTCCACGGGGAGCGGAGCGCCGCTGTTGATGAAGGCGTTGACGCCGGCGGCGTACGCCTCGAGCATGGCCGTGGCGCGAGGGCCGGCGGCCGAACAATCGGCGCGCGCGGAGTCCTCCAGGCGGTGGCGACGCATCTGCATGTCCTGGCCCAGGGCGGCCTTGCCGGCGGCCTCGGCCCAACGGCCGACGGCGCGGAGACGGTCGAACTCCATGGCCCACAGGCGGTCCTGGGCGGTCACGAACCCCTGGGCGAACCAGGCGTCATGCTCGTTGGCGGCGCGTACGTGGGGTATGCCCAGGCTGTCTCGCCATACGTTGACGGTGTCGTGGAGGCCGGGCAGCGCGAGTTCGCCGTCCATGGCCGGAACGGCGGCGGCGAGATCGGCGGGGGTGATGTTGGCTGCGCCAAGGGCGGTTGCAGTCATGTTGGGATGCTCCAGTGGGGGTTGAAGTCATGGTACAACAGGACAGCGCGTTGGGCACGATGCTTTCACATGGGCCGTTTTTTCTGTATGCGCAGAGTCTCGTGTTGATCGTCGGCCGTCGGCACGGCAATTGTGTGATCGATCAGACTCACGCCGGATTTGGTTTGAGCTGATAACAGTCTCATGCCGGCGTCAATCACGAACTGCCTCCAAGCATCCCAGTGGTTGAAATCGATGCTCGGGATAATTTCTGGCGTGGGCTCCTGTGAAACCCATGCTATTCTGACATCCACCCGAATGTCGCCAGTTGGGGCGATTATGTGAGCGCCTTCTCGTCCGGCGATGTAATCTATCGCCTTTCCCACTTTCAGCGCTTGCCCGTTCTTATCA
>JAJDXU010000331.1 GCA_022823105.1 Dehalococcoidia bacterium | reverse complement strand
CCTTGCCGCTATCCGCCGCGGCACACCACTCCCGCGCGGAGTTCACCGGCGATTTCCAGGAACTCGAAGGCGAGCTGGTTTCTGTCGATTGGAGCAATCCCCACCCCTTGTTCGGGCTTGAAGTGACCGGCGCCGACGGCGCCGAGCTATGGGAGATCCAGGGATACGGCTCCCTCTACACGCTGCATCGCGCCGGCGTGACCGAAGACTACTTCCGTCCCGGCGACGTCGTGAGACTGGCCGGCCGGATATCGAGCAAGCGCGAGAACCTTTTCCTCGTCACGAATCTGTTGCTTCCCGATGGCAGGGAAGTGGTGTTTCGACGCGATGCCGAACCGGTGTGGCAGGCGGTGGCGGTGGGCGGCGCGGCCAGCTTCGTGCCAACGGAGTCCGATCTCGTGGACGCGGCGGCCGAGAACAGGGGTATTTTCAGGGTCTGGAGCCGCCCTGCCCAGAACTTGCACTCCACCAGCCGACCGCCGTTGACCGAGGCGGCCGCCGCCTCGATGGCCGCATGGGATGCGCTGGACGACACCTCCATGGCCTGCATACCCAAGGGCATGCCGATGGCCATGACGACTCCCCATCCATACGAATTCGTCGACGACGGTGACTCGATCAGGATCCTCGGCCATGAGTTCAACATCGTGCGAACGATTCACATGGACGCCGCCGGCGATCCGGGCGCGCAGCCGTTGAGCCACCTCGGCTACTCGGTGGGGCGTTGGGAGGGCGACACCCTGGTGGTGGCGGCGTCGCGGATCGACTGGCCGCTGTTTTCAGGGCGCGGCGTACGCCTGAGCGAAGCCGTGGAGATCGTGGAACGCTATACGCTCAGCGACGATCAGAGTCGGCTGAGCTACGAATTCACGATCAGCGATCCGGGTACCTTCGTCGGCGGACCCGCCGTGGTCGAGGGCTATTGGGTGGCACTGGGCGAATCCCCCGAACCGTACGACTGCAAGGTCGACGATTGATCAGTCCGGGCCCCGTCTCTCCAGACAGCCCGCGCTTTGGACAGACCTTCCGACTACGTGTCCTTGTACGGACTCGCCACGCGCTCGGCCTCGGCCGGATCGATGCCTCCGGGCGGAGTGGGAATGTAATGTTCCGGCGTCGGCCCGCCCCGAGCCACGCGCGCCGCAGCCTCAGCCGGAGTCTCCAGCAACTCGCCGGACGCCACTGCCGCCTTGCGGTCTACCCTGGCTGATCCCGCGGGTGCGTCGGGTGCAGGCATCATGTTGGCGTTGTAGTAGGCGATTTTCTGTTTCTTCGGGTCGATGTACCGACCGAGCCTCAAATCCCGCTGGTTGGTTCCCCTCTTCGGGTTCATTGCCACGCCATTGATGATCTCGTGGTCGAACCACCATTTCTTGGCCGGATTGCGCTTGCCGTTGCCCAGCCAGTCGTCCAGCCGGGTGGCGATGGGGACCATCAGCGGCTTGAGCCACATGGCGTTGATGCCGAGCCAACTGGCCATGCGCGTCGCCAGCGGGCCGTCCATGTCCACCACCTTGTTCAGCGGACAGGTCTTCATGCAGCGTCCGCAGGCCGCGCCCTTGGAGTTGGTCAGGCGATAGCGGGTGCAACGTTCGGCGTCGATTTTCCACATCTCGTAAGCGTTGAACATCACCTTGTTGCCCCACGGAATCGCATCGCAGGGGCACTCGCGGGCGCATTTCAGGCAGTTGTCGCAGAAGTACTGCAGCCTGAAGTCGATCGGCTTGTCCACCTCCATGGGAAAGTCGGTGGTAAAGACGACGGACTTGAAGCGCGGGCCAACGAACGGGTTGAGCACCAGCTCGCCGATGCGGCTGAGTTCGCCCAGCCCGGCCCAGAGGATCAGGGGAATGTGCAGGACATCGCTGTCGGCGTTGGTCTGGGCGCGGGAGGAGAATCCCTGGCGGCGCAACAGGTCGGCCATCACGCCGGCGATCTCCGCGCCGCGCAGGTAGCCGCGCATGGACTGGGTGCCGGAGATCCAGTCGTCGCCGCTGGCGCCCTCCATGGTGTCGAATCCCTGGTCGATGAGCATGACCACGGCGTAGCGGTGGTACATCTCGATGGGGCGCCCGTCTTCCTTGTGGGAATGCCAGGCGTAGCGCGGAACCTCGCAGATGCCGGTCAGATCGGCGCCGAGGAAATACGAGAGTGCCTTGACGGCCCTGGCGTTGGCCGCGGGGTCCCCGTAGCGGTCCATATCCGGATCGGCCGCCGCGTCTCCGTCCTGGTAGGGAACCAGCGACCGAATCGTCTTGAGAAGACTCTGGGACGTGGGATGCTTGAAAGAGAACCGGCTGCGCTCCTTCTGGGCTCGCGGGCCCAGATCCCCCTGAAGCGCACGCTCGAAGAAGGCTGCCCGCTTCGGCACCCGGGGCACTTCATCGTCGATGATCAGCGTGGTCGGCCGCTCGACCTGCTTCACCGTCTCCATGGGATAGCGGCTGTAGTGCGATGGCCGCGCTGCACGCCGGCGCCGCTCGCGGCCCGACTGGGCCCCGTTGAGCCCCCACCAATAACGAAGGCCCCTGGCTTTCAGCGCCCTGGCGTGCAGGGGGCGGTCGGTGGCCAGTTCGTAATTTGTGGCGATGACGGCGATGGAAAAATTGTCGATGTATGGATTGCGAATACTGTCGCCATACCGCACTCCGAGCCCAGCCAGCACGGCGAGCCGTTGGGCGTCGAGAATCTCGTGGCCCCGTATGTGGGGGCGCGCCGTGAAACCCATGTGACGGATATGCCCGGCTACGACCACGGCAATTTCGGCAGCGCGCATGTCGGTGACGGCACGGACCGAGGAAGCAACCCAGTCGTGCGCCAGATTGGCGTTGTCCGGAACCTTGCCGTCTTCCACCAGCATTACAATGGCGTAGGAGTCGGGTGTTTTCTCGGCGCCGGTCAGCCAGGCGTTGTCCGGAATCCGGCAGATACCGACCTGGGAGGCATCCATGAAGTAGGCGTTGCCTTTGATGTCGGCCGCCCGGCGGTCGAGATCGTCGGGAACCGGCGCCCGATCGGGGGCCACCTCGTCATCCACGAACTGGGCGAGAATCGATCTGTAGTTGTCAGCCACATGGGCAAGCCCGGCGCCGTTGGAACTTCTCTCCGGAGCAGATTTGGGGGACGCCCCGGCTTCCACCGCGGTAACGGCATCGTCGCGTGGAAGCGTTTCCAGGGGAAACAGGCCGTAGTGAAATGGCCGGTTCCTGGATCGAGCATGAAATATCATCAACGTATTCCGTGTCGTAAAGAGGTCTGATGCATTCTACCCGAACAACTGCCAGCCAAAGAATCCACAAATGCTGTGGATAACTCTGTGGAAAATACATTGATTGCGGGGCTCATAGCGCGACGCTGCGCCGTTTCGAGATAAATTGGTCAAAAAAACGTCAAATTTCTTTTTCTATTGAAAATCATGTGGTTACATAGTTTTTTCTGAGCGCTGTACGAGATTGGCGCTCCAACTGCCCCTTTTGTTGCAGCGAGAGGACGCCCGCCAGGCGGATGTGGACAGAAATCGCTTCAATGAGTCCGCACATCAGCTGCGTGCGTCGAAACGTTCCCGCTGCCCCCATCGACGGTTCGGCGATTGCAACGGCTCAGTTACTGTGTGGAAACGAACACTCGTGTATTCTACGTCGTTCTTGCAACGTTGTTGGTAACCGCTTCAGTGCAGACTTGGAGGGAGGACATCATGATTTATTCGCGAACCGCTTTGCTTTTCCTGGCCGGATTCATTCTCGTGGCCTGCGAGCCTTCCGGGGAAATGCCGGCGAGCGACGAACAGGCCGC
>JAJDXU010000188.1 GCA_022823105.1 Dehalococcoidia bacterium | reverse complement strand
CTCCTGCCCCAACGTGATCATGAAGCTGGGCGGCATCGGCATGCCCCGCATCGGCTACGACTGGCACGAGCGGGAGACTCCCATCGGGTCAGAGGAACTGGCCGTCTCCGTGGGCGACTGGATGCGGCACTGCCTCGACTCGTTCGGGCCCGACCGCTGCATGTTCGAGAGCAACTTCCCGGTGGACAAGGTGTCCTTCTCGTACAACGTGATGTACAACGCCTTCAAGCGGATGTCGGCGGGATATTCAGCATCCGAACGGGCCGCCGCGTTCCACGACACCGCGGTGCGCGTGTACCGGATTGAGACGTAAACGAGCGGTTGACGAACCGTAACAACCGTTCAGGCTGGCATGAGGGAAGGGCTCGACGACCCAGACACGTCTCGGTTGGTGAACCCAGGGTGAATCGGTCTGCCGAGCCCGATCACCTGCCCGTTCTCACCGATATACAGTGGCCGAACCTATACAGTGGCCGAACCCGCCTGAGGCGGATCCGCTCCGCTTCGCATAGAACGCACGCGCAACGGCAACTCGGCACATAAGGCAACAGGATGCGCTCCGTCGCCATGTGGTATATGTCCGCGACGGGACAGCCGAATCATGACATCCATGCTATAATACCAATACACAATCGATTTTAATTGCAATTAAACCAATGGAACCGCAAACATACGCACTGGTCGGCGCCGCCATTACGTCCGTGCTTTTTCTGCTGGGCGGTGCTTTTGCGCCCGGCAAGCTGTTCCAGCGCGTGGAAATGCTGTCGGCCGAATTCGACAGGATGTCAGCGGAGATCAACCGGCTAACCGCTGAGGTTCGGCAACTGGCGGCCGAAGTTCGACGAACCAACGAGTTCGTCATCGCACTGGCCAACCACCGGCACGATGTCGACGGCAATACCGTGTTCACCGTCCCGGACGGCAACGGTCAGCCTTTCCCCAACTAAACCCCCGGCCGCAGGCCGTGCCCCGCCGCCCGCTCGTAGGCGTCGCCCACCTGCACCAGCAGCGGTTCGGCCAGGTGCTTTCCGATAAACTGGATGCTCAGGGGCAGACCCTCGCTGTTCAAACCGGCCGGCAGCGATATGGTCGGCGCACCATTGAAGTCGTAGGGTATGGTGAACCGACCCCACGTCCACTCGTCCTCCCCCATCGGCCCGTATAGTTCCTCCGGCGTCACCCGATGCGCCACCCCGGTCATCGACGGACACACCAGCACGTCGATGTCCGCGAACACTCCGGCCAAAACGCCGTTGCACTCCAGCCGGACCAGGTTTGCGGCGGCGTAGTCCACCGCAGTGAACCCACTCCCCATCTCCAGCCAGCCACGGAACCACGGGCCGTAATCGTCGGCGCGGGACGGGAAAGTCTCCACATGCGCCTGCGCCGCCTCCGCAGAGCACAGCACACCCCAAGCGCGCGAGTACGGCAGCGTGTCCGGCATCTGCACGGGAACCAGTACGGCGCCCATGCTCTCCAGCAGCCGCGCCCCGGCCATCACGGACCCAGCAACCTCCGAGTCCACGTCGCCGCCGCCGATGTATTCCTCATCCACGCCGATGCGTACGCCGGCGACACCCTGTCCCAAGCCGGCCAGCATGTCCGGCACCGGCGCGCGCAGCGACGTTGGATCATTGGGGTCGTGACCTGCTAGTGCTTGCATCATGATACCGGCGTCGGCCGCGCTCCGGGTCATCGGCCCCACGTGGTCCAGCGATTCACCCAGCGCCAGCACCCCATAGCGACTCACCCGACCCCACGTCGGTTTGATGCCCACTGTGCCGCACGCCGCCGCCGGAAAGCGGATCGACCCGCCGGTGTCGCTGCCCAGCGAGCCGTAGCAAAGGCCGGCTGCCGTCGCCACGCCGGAGCCGCTGGACGACGCGCCGGCCCAACGGTCTGCGCCCCAGGGATTCACCGGAATGTCGAACTCGGGGTTGTACCCGGCCATGGCCCCTTCGGTCAGGTTCAGCTTGCCCAGGATGATGGCGCCGGCGTCGTTCAGCTTCCGCACCACCGTCCCGTCGAAGTCCGGCACGAAATCGCGCAGCGCCTTCGCGCCGCCCATGGTCGGCACGCCCGTGGTGAAACAGAGATCCTTAACGGCGATGGGCACGCCGTGCAGCCCGCCACGATACCGTCCGGCGGCAATCTCGGCCTCGGCAGCCCGCGCATATTCCATCGCCTGTTCCGCCATCACGGTGGCGTAGCTTTTGAGTTCGCCGTCCAGCGCCGCGATGCGGTCGAGAATAGCCTGCGCCAACTCGACCGGGGAAATCTCCCGGGACGCCAGCCGGCCGGCCACCTCGGTGATGGTCTGGTAGTACAGTGGGGTATCAGCCACGTTTCTGCTCCCGTATCCGTGCAAAAAACTCCCTCTCCCTTGGCGGGAGAGGGCTGTAGCGCGTCGCGTCCGCTTTAGGCAGGAGGGCGAAGCTACTTACTAAATTACGGCGCCGGCTGCACCAGCTCGATCAGAACGTCGTCCGGCCCCTCGATGTACGAGAGCCTGGACCCGGTGGGAGTGTCGGTGATCGGCAGCACGGTGCGGATGCCGGCGGCGGTGAGACGTTCCATCTCTGCCTCGATGTCCTCCACGTCGAACCCGAAGTGCTCCAGCCCCAGCCTGTTGAGTTCGGCCACGGCCCGCTCGTCCGAAGATCCCGGCGGCTTGGACGACACATTGAGCCGGCACGCGCCGCCCATCTCCATGCCGATGGTGATGGTGTTGGGCATCACCGTGCGCTCCGACACGATCCTGGCGTTGAAAAACTTTTCGTACCACGCCGCCGTGGCGTGCGGGTCCGAAGCGCGAATGTGAACGTGATTGATCCGGTATTCCATTGTGTTCCTCCCTTTCAGGCATTGCGAGAATATATGGTAAGCATGGCGGTAATGAAGGCTTGGGCCTGTTGCCATGATCTGTCAAATTCGTCTCTGGAGAGATGACCTCGGTCAGCATGGATATGGAGTTTATCAGCGTGCTGCCAGTTCTCCATCAAGGCCATTCCATCGGCCTCCGACGCTGCAACCTGGCGTAGCACGTTGACCTTCCCGCCGATGGTACCCGGGTTTGATCCGAGTCGGTTGGCTATCGCGTTTATGCATTGTTTGGCGGATTCATACAGAAGCGCTCCGGCACAGTCGACGTCGGAGTCCCTGTCCAACATCAGGATAGCTTGACGGCGATAATTCCGAGATCGTGCCTCGTGACGGATTGACCTTTCCGCGTCCAGTTCCGAGGGATTACCCGTCATTGAAGCACTCTCGGATAAATTGCTCGGCGGTTTCGTAGGCGAGTTCCAGTTGGTAATCTTCCAGCACGTCCATTTCAGCGTGGTCTTTCAGCAAGGAACCTGGGGCAATGGCGCTGCCGTAATATCGCTTGTTGACAGTTGGGTCTGCTTCCAACGCATCGGCAATCGCAAACAGGTCAAGATCATCCAAACCGCTGTACTTCACCCCGTGCGCGTCGGCCAGCGCGGCGAACGTGGCCTGGGTTGCCTGCCACATCAGCGCCGCGGCCTTGGTATGGTTGCCGGCCACCTGCTCACGCTTGGATGCGTCCAGGTATTCCAAGGCTGTCTTGCCCATCGCCGGCGCGCTCATGTTATCCCTCCAATGTTCCCACCATCTTACAACCCGCCTGTGCCGAATTATATCAGCGTACCCGCAAGGCCTGGCCGCTCGTCCCGCGGAACGTCCGCCTGTGGCGGGAGCCTGTCGAAGGATGAACCAGGTGTTACGCAACTCATGCTCTCGGTTGCCCACACCCAGCATGGTTGCTACACTTGCCGCATCCTGACCGATCAACACCTTACCCACACCACACATCTCAGGAGTGAAAAATGATTTACGAAGTCCGCACCTACGACCTCAAACCCGGCGCCGTGCCCCAGGCCGAGGAAGCCTTCGCCGAGGCGCTGCCTCACCGTGAGAAGTATTCCCCCATCGCCGCCTTCTGGCACACCGAAATCGGCCCCCTGAACCAGATCATCCACGTCTGGGGCTACGACAACATCGAGGAGCGCAACCGCATCCGCGCCGAGGCCGGCAAGGACCCCAACTGGCCGCCCAAGATCACCCCCGGCAACATCCTAAACATGAACTCGGAGATCTGGAACCCCGCGTCCTTCATGCGGCCCATGGGCGGCGACCAGGCCCTGGGCAACATCTACGAAATGCGCGTCTATACCTACGAGAACGGTGCGATGCCGGAACTGCTGCGCCGCTGGGAAGAGTCGCTGCCCTACCGCGAGGAGTTCTCCCCGCTGGCCGCCGGCATGTTCACCGAGTTCGGCGACCTGAACAAGTGGATGCACGTCTGGCCCTACCAGGACCTGAACCACCGCGCCGAAGTCCGCGCCGCCGCCAGCAAGATCCCGCAGTGGCCTTCCGGTGCCCCCGGCCGCGTGAAACAGGAAAACAAGATCATGATCCCGGCCAGCTTCTCGCCGATGCACTAGAGTGAGCCATGCGTCTTTGGTGGTCCGTTCGTCCCGATCTTGCAGAAAGGTGAACGGACCCCATTTATGCGAAGAACGAAGAAAACCTGCGGTAAGCTCTTCCAACAATGGG
>JAJDXU010000021.1 GCA_022823105.1 Dehalococcoidia bacterium | reverse complement strand
ACCGCGATGATCAGCGTGGTGGTGGCGAAGAAGAACCCGAAGTAGGGGTTCATGCCGCTGACGTACATGTGGTGCGCCCAGACCACGAAGCTGAGCGCGCCGATGAGCACGATCGCCCAGACCATCATCCGGTAGCCGAAGATGTTCTTGCGCGCGTGCACGCTGAGCACGTCGGAGACGATCCCGAAGGCGGGCAGCGCGACGATGTAGACCTCCGGATGCCCGAAGAACCAGAACAGGTGCTGGAACAGGATGGGGCTGCCGCCGCCGTACTCCAGTTCCCGGCCCAGGGACAGCATCTCGGGCATGAAGAAACTGGTGCCGACGACCCGGTCGAGGGTCATCATGACCGCCGCCACCAGCAGGGCCGGAAACGCCAGCAGACCCAGGATGGTCGCCACGAAGATGCCCCACACCGCCAGCGGCATGCGCATCAGGGTCATGCCGCGGGTGCGCGCCTGCAGCACCGTGGTGACGTAGTTCAGGCCGCCCATGGTGAACGCGACGATGAAGATGGCCAGCGAAACGAGCATCAGCACGATGCCCCCGCCGATGCCCGGGGTGCCCTCGCTGATCGCCTGGGGCGGGTAGAGCGTCCAGCCGGCGCCGGTGGGCCCGCCGGGCACGAAGAAACTGCCCAGCAGCACGATGACGCTCAGCAGGTAAACCCAGAAGCTGAGCATGTTCATGTAGGGAAAGACCATGTCCCGGGCGCCGCACATGAGCGGAATCAGGTAGTTGCCGAAGCCGCCCAGGAACAGCGCGGTCAGCAGGTAGATGACCATGATCATGCCGTGCATGGTCACATACTGGTAGTACTGGTTGGGGTCTACCAGGTTGAACGTGTCGGGAAAGCCCAGTTGCAGCCGGAACAGCAGCGACAGCGCCAGCGCCACCACGCCGACGAAAATGGCGGTGATCGCATACTGGATCGCGATCACCTTGTGATCCTGGCTCCAGATGTACTTCGTGATGTAGGTGTCGGGATCGTGAAGGTGGTGATCGCGGTCGGCGATTGCAACGTACGCCATCAGTTGGTTCCCCCGCTCAAGGTATTCAGGTAGGCGACCACGTCGTCGATGTGATCGTCGGTGGGCAGGATGTCCGCCATCAGCATCATCTGGTCGCCGTACAGGTCGCCGGGATGGGCGCCGCGGACACCGTCGCGGAAGTTCCGCAACTGCGCTACCAGGTACCAGTCGTTCTGGCCGGCCAGCGCCGGGGCGTTGACGGCCCAGATGCCTTCGCCGTTGGCGCCGTGGCATGCCGCGCAACTGCCGTAGATCCGTTCGCCGCGAGCCACGTCGCCGAATATGGTCTCCTCCGCCGGCTGCGGCGGCATGGATGCGATGTAGGCGGATACGTTGAGGATCGACTCATCGTCCGGGATCACGGCCATGACCGGCCGCATGTTGGCGCCGACTGCATCCTCGGGGTGGGTTCCACGGACACCGTCCCTGTAGTAGCGCAGTTGCCGGGCCGTATATTCCACATCCATTCCGGCGATGGCAGGCGCGTCCAGGCTCAGGATGCCCTGCCCGTCCCGGCCGTGGCAGGCGCTGCAATATGCATAGCTTGGCTGGCCGAGCGCTGCGTCGCCCTGGCCGCGTTCCAGGGTCTCCGCGTACGTGGGATGGCTGTCCAGCCAGGCCTCGAAGTCGGCGCGTTCGTCGACGACGACCCGTCCCCGCATGGTGTGGTGAGCGAATCCGCAGAGTTCCTCGCAGAGAATCTCGTACTCGCCCACGACGGTGGGCGTGAACCAGGCGTAGGTGACGTGGCCGGGCACCAGGTCCATCTTCACCCGGAACTGCGGTACCGCAAAGTTGTGGAGGACGTCCTTGGATCGCAGCCAGGCCTGCATGGGCTGATCCACCGGCAAGTGCACGATGGGGCTCGAGATGAGGATGTCGTCCCGGCCGACAGGATCGTCGGGGTCCATGCCGAACGGGTTTTCGGGCGACGTGTGCCGGATGTCGACGTTCCCGAATTCACCGTCCTCGCCGGGAAAGCGGTAGCTCCAGTGCCATTGCTGGCCCACGGCCTCGAACTCCGCGGCTTCTTCCGGGACGTTGACGAATTGCCCCCAGACCACCAGTCCCGGCGCCAGCATGACCGCCACGCCGATACTCGTGCCCACCGTGAGCCAGGTCTCGAGCTTCGTGTTCTCCGGGTCGTAGTCGGCCCTGTGCCCGGCGCGGTGCCGGTAGCGAACCACGCACCAGGCCATGAACAGGTTCGCCACCACGAATACCAGCCCCGTGACGATGAACGTCACGTTCACGGTGAGATCGATCAGCCCCCAGTTCGAAGCGAGTGGGGTGAAATACCACGGGCTCAGGAAGTGGAAGGCCAGCGAGGCCAACACAAGCAATACCAAAGCGACTGCCAACAACATGAGATCTCGGAGCCTTTCCTGGCCTTGCCCGGCGCCCGGGCGCCGGACGCGCGGTTACCGGCCTATTCGATAATGAATTTTCCGTTCATGAGCACGTAATGGCCGGGAAATGAACAGAAATACGTATAGTCGCCGCCGGCTTCGAGACCGGCGAGGCTGAATGTCACGGACGTTTCCTCTCCCCCTCCGATCATTCGGGTGGTGGCAAGGACACGGGGGTCGCCTTCGGGCAGATATTCGGGCGGACCGGCCATTGCGGCAACCGTGGCGAGAGGCATGTAATCGGCCGTCGTGGTCAGCACCCAGTTGTGGCCCATGACGTTTGCGGCCAGTTGACCGCTGTGAATCAGGTCGATCGTCACCTCTTCGCACGCGGCGCTGACGCGAATCTCCGCTATGTTCCACTGGATGAGGTCGTTGCCTTCAATGACCTGTGTACACTCCTGGCCCTGCGCCGTACCGCAGAACGCCAGACCCAACAGGGCCGCTGCCGCAAGATATCTGTTCATCGGATCGTACTCCTGGCCTGGTTGCCCGCAGTTTTCGGCGGATGGCAGGACGGTGTTTCAACCTGTTTCGACCGCCGGTCCGCAGGTACGGTTCCCCGGATTCCCGAACCTCGGATTTCGGGCGCGAATATTACCAGAATCGCCGCCAGCGGGTAACGGAGATTCTACGCTGTTTTCGTTCCGGACAAGTAAGATATCCGACCTGAATCCTGCAACGAGGGCCATGACTCCGTGATCGGATTGCTGCAACGGGTGAGCCGCGCCAGCGTGGAGGTGGAAGGACGGACCGTCGCCGGGATCGGCTCCGGGCTGCTGGTCTTCGTCGCCGTGGAGACCGGCGACACGGAGGCCCAGGCCAGGCGACTGATGGAGCGTCTGCTGGCCTACCGCATCTTCGAAGACGATCGGGGACGAATCAACCTCGACGTGCGCCAGGCGGGCGGCAGCCTGCTGCTGGTGCCGCAGTTCACGCTGGCCGCCGATACCCGCAAGGGCAACCGGCCGGGATTTTCGAAGGCTGCCCCGCCGGCGCTGGGCCGCAGGCTGTTCGAATTCATGGCGAGTCTGGGCGACGACGCCCCGGTGCCCGTGGCGACCGGAAGGTTCGGCGCCACGATGCGCATCGACCTGTGCAACGAGGGCCCGATGACCTTCTGGCTGAGGGTTCCGCCCGCAAAATGATCGTTTGCCGTATTGGCTCCCGCGGCCGGGTTGGCACGGGTCAAGGGCAGGGAACGAGCCGGCGACGATAAACTGCGGCCGGCTTTAGCGTATTATTGGCGTATCGGCCAGGTATTGGAGCGAAACAATGGGATTGGGTGGCATCAGCCTCTGGCAGCTGTTGATCGTACTGCTGATCGTCGTGTTGGTATTCGGTACGAAGCGCCTGAAGACCCTGGGCGGCGACCTGGGCGGCGCACTGAAGAGCTTCCGCAGCGCGATGGAAAGCGACGAGGAACCGGACGGCGAATCCGCTGAAAGTCCTCGCCTGGCAACCGCCGAGCCGGACGCCGAATTCGCCGAGCAACGCACAGAGAGCCAAAGCAGCGGCACCTGAGCACCGACGTCGTTCGGTTCCGCACGGGCTCATGCGTCCCGAGAGGAATTTGGCGAGAGCATTGAAGTCGGCGTGGGAGGCGGCGCGATGATGCGCCGCGCCGCGTTCGCACTGGCGATCGCGATCCCGTTTTTCGTGCCGCAAGGATCTGCGCAGGAAATCCCGCGCATGACCGACGGCCGGCCGGATCTCAGGGGCATCTGGCAGGCGCTCAACACCGCCGACTGGGATATCCAGGACCAT
>JAJDXU010000241.1 GCA_022823105.1 Dehalococcoidia bacterium | reverse complement strand
GGTCTGGTGTCAAACACATGCATGTGTTTGACACCAGACCAAATATATCTCACAAAAATATATACATTTGATAATACTCGCTCAACTCTGCTTCGTTCGACGCTGCCCCGCCCACGTCGGCAATCCTCTGCTACAATGCGTCATCCCCACCCAGGAGCGTGCCAGTATGGATCTCGGCCTTTTCTATCAAATTCAGGTCCCAAAGCCCTGGGACGATAGGAGTGAAACCAAAAAATTCAATGAAATGGTGGAACAGGTCTGTTTCGCTGAAGAAATGGGCATGACCTCCGTCTGGTTCGTGGAGCACCATTTCCGTTCGGAATGGTCCCATTCCAGCGCTCCCGACATCACCTTGGCCGCCCTCAGTCAACGGACCGAGAATATGCGCCTCGGCATCGCCGTCGTTCTTGCTCCGCTCCACCATCCCCTGCACGTCGCCTCACGCATGGCCACGCTGGATATCCTGTCCGGCGGTCGCGTCAACCTGGGCATTGGCCGGTCCGGCTACCCGTACCAGATGATGCCGTACGGCGCCGACCTGCCCGACGTCTCCGAAATGGTCGAAGAGTATCTGCAGATCATCCCGGGAGCGTGGACCGAGGAAATTTTCGAGTTCAAGGGCAAGCACTACGACATCCCCGCCAGAGAGGTCATCCCCAAGCCCGTCCAGAAACCGCACCCGCCCATCTGGCAGGCCGTCAGCCAGGAATTCACCGCCGAGAAGGTTGGCCGTCAGGGGCTCGGTTGCCTCGCTCAAACCAGCGTCGGCCTGGACCGCGCCGAAAACCTCATCAAGATCTATCGGGACGCCATCCAGAACCCCGAGCCTGCGACCAGGATGGTTTATCCACGGGTGGCCGGCAACACCGTCGGCCTGTGCATGGAAAACCGGGAGAAAGCTTTCCAGCGCGCCGAAACCATCATTGACTGGTACCGGGAGCAGCAGCGGATCCGCGATTCCTACGTGTGGCAGGGTTACGACCCGTCCCGCGTGCCCGATGACTACCAATGGCACTACCAACGCGCCGTCAACGCCGACACCGCCCGCGCCGATGAGGTCAGTTCCCGTTCCCTCATCGATGATGGCGGGCGCTTCTGCATCGGCAACCCGGACGACTGCATCAAGTACATCGAAGATTACGAGCGCATGGGCGTGGATGAAATCATGCCACTCTTCCAGGTCGGGCCGGTCACCCACGAGGAAGTGATGGAGTCCCTGCGCCTGTTCGGGAAGTACATCATCCCCCACTTCAAGGAGAAGGCACGCAAGGAGTCCCTCGCCGCAGACAACTGATCCGCATCGCCCGTCGTAAAACGTATAGGGGCGACCTGTTGGCCGCCCCTCATTTTCTGCCGTGAAACGTCAGATTATTGTCGGAAACCTCCGGCTCCATTCTCATGGCCGTTGCCGTACTGGCGCTCCTGTGCGGCGGCCGCCGCCCGGGATTGCCGTTCCCGTTCGTTGCGGACCTGCGCCCCCCTGGAAACGTACCCGAACTGGGTTTCCGTGTTGTAGCCATTGGGCGCCATGTAGTGGCCCGTCCCGAAACCGGTCTGCTGCAGGCCATCCGCCATGTGCGCCGGCGTGTACGTGTCGTACATGATGTCCGTGATGCTGTAGATGTTCTCCGTCTGCAGCGGGTAGAACAGGGAAACATGCAGGTGCCGGTCTCCAGGGTTCTCCTGGAAGTTGGCGGACGCAAACGACCACGTCAGGTTCGGATACGCCAACTCGAACTCTTCCCGGTCCAGTTGGTCGCGGACGTCGGTTTCGACCTCGGCAAGGCCCTCCGCCTCGATGGGCAGGGTAACGACCATCCTCATCACGGACTCGCCGTGGATGAAGTCATGGTTGGCCAGGTTCATGTCCTGCCGGTTCGGGTCCAGGATGTCCCACATCGCCTTCTTGGTCGCCCAGGAAAGCTGCTTGGCGTCGTCGTTCACCACCACCAGTTCGGGGCGTCGCATGCGGTTGGGCAGCCACCGCGGAGTCAGTTGCGGCACGTTGTTCACGTCCAGACGGCGGCTCATTACCCGCAGCCCGAACCATCCGTTGGAGTATCCGCCGAAGCTCGCCACCGTTTCTGCCAGCGATCCGCTGTCCACGCGGTCCCGCATCCCGGCTTCCATGGACGCCAGGCCGATCGCCAGCTTGTTGTCAAGCCGCTGATAGTCGCGGGATAGCCGGTTGTCGGTGATCAGCGCCGGGTAACCGCGTATCTCGCGAGGCTCACCAGCCGCGCCGTGGATGTTCCGCGGCCGCGCCAACCCCATCGTTTCTTCGTACGCTCCCCACGTTTCGCGGCGCATGTTCTCTTCAAGAACATGCTCCCTGGGCATCAGCATGATCGGCAGGAACAGAGCGTCCGGGAACCTCTCCAGCAGCATCTGGTGGAGCACGCCGCCCAGCTTCGCATGCCCGCCGAAGCCCATCCACTCCAGGATAACCTGCGGCGGCGAACCACACTCCTCGGAGCGCCTGGTAACCGTGTCGACCATCCGCTCCATATCCCGGTGGATCAGACCGAAATAGTCCTTGTAGGCGTTCGGGTCCCTCAGGAATCCGTCCACCTTCGGCAGGTAACCGGGCACGATCACCGGAAGGTTGGCGTGCCGGTCCCGCCTCCGCATGGCGCGCGTTTCGGCATCAATGGTGTCGATCGTTCCCTGGTTGCAGTCATACATCAGAAGGCTCTGCACCCGGTCCAACACCCCGGCCTCACCCATCCGCTGAGCCCATCTCCAACTGCGCTTGTATCCCGCAGTTCCTACCGCTACCGATACTATTGGCGGGGGAACCCCCTCACGGTCGTGGTCCGACTGAGAACCCAGACGGTGAGGATTGTTCCGGCGAATGTGGAAAGTTCGATTTTGCAATTTCGGCGGCATGGCTGATGAAACCCCCTTGCCGTGTCTGTAGTTTCTGTCTTGGCGTATTGGTGCGGTGTCAGATCGTGATATTCGTCCAGTTGGATTATCGATATTGCAACTTTGTTATGGTAAAGTACGGTCAAATCGGCAAATGTCCGTGTCAGCGGACATGCACATTATAATGCCTGAGGCGCTAATACGTCAAACTAACCAACTTACAATTATTTGGTAAAATTATTGGTAAAAGCACTAAATGTACCGTACGTGTTGTGTCCATTCTTCTTCAGGACCGTCGGGGGGAATGAATGGCTCCTCAGCGCTAAACGCTTCCAGGTGGTAATAAGTCCCGAACCCGGTCTCATGCGCCAGCCTGGCCGATCGCCTGTCCGGCGAATTGTCCGGATGCAGAATCTCGATCACCGGCGCCACCTCCCCCTGCACCGGATACACCCGCGTGATGTGCATGTATGGCTCGCTGGACATACCCTCAACGAACCTCGCGGTGTTGAACGCCACGTCCATGTTCGGAAACTGTCCGAACAGGTTGCTCCGGTCCAGCGCCTCCGCCGCGCTGGTTGCCAGCGGTTCCAGCGCATCCGGATGCACCGGCAGCGATACCACCACTTCCTGCGGAACATGGCGGAGGTCGTTCACTCCTTCCGCCATCTGAGCCGGCGGATCCAGCGTCGACCAGATTGCATGCCCCACCGAGTTGGCGAGTTCCTCCTCTTCCCCAACCGCCGCGTACTGCCTCCACCAAGGCGGCATCCGCAGCCACTCGAACTTTCGCATCACCTGCATCTTCCGCTTTACGGTGGCCATTCCCAACCACCCGCCCGACGATGTGCTCAGCCTTAGACACGCCGCAGCCAGCGGGCTCCCGGTCCTGCCCTCCTCGTCGAAATCCGCCACCTCAACACCCGCCAGCCCGGTCGCCAGCCTCAGATCGTCCTCGCCAAAGTGGCTGGACGACTGCGCCGTGAGCAGGCACTCCGACCCTTCCAGCAGGTCTTCATACTGTTCCCAGATGTATCGCCTGGTCCATTCCTCTGTCACGTGATCGTGCGGCAGCATCAAAATGGGCAGCATAACCGTGCCGGGGAACGCTCCTCGCAATTTCCGGTGCAATCGCCCGCCCAGAACCGAGTGACCCGCAAAGCCCATGAACTCTATGATGGCCTCGGGAGTTTGGGCGCATCTCTCCGATTGACCGATTATCTGCGCAACGAGATTGTCCATGTCCCGTTCCAGCGGCCCTTCGTATTCCTCGAACAGCCTGGGATCACGCATGAAGCCGTTGGGCAGGGGAACGTAGGTCGGGAATAGAATCTGCACTCCCGTACCGTGCTTCGACCTCCCCAGTAGCTTACGGAGGAAACTCTGGACGTAGTTGACCGTGATTTCGTTGCAATCGTAGAAAATCGCGCTTTGAATCCGTCCTATCTCGGAGAGTTCCGACATGCGCTGCAAAAACATCAACGTTCGCCGAGCCCCCGCGGTGCCGGCGCCCAGCACCACCAACGATGGTTGATTGCCCTCCGTTTTCCGACGGGCGGTGCGAAGCAGTTGATGGCCCCGGCTGCGGGGTCTGACGAATATGCTCGACATTTCTTTTTATTGTATGGGCGTTTTCAATCGGATCCTTCCGGATCCGCAGTTTCATGTGCCGGGCTTCAGGAAAGACAGCACCGCGTCAACGAATCCCTCCGGATCCTCGATCTGCGGAATGTGTCCCACACCCGGCATGATGTGCTTGCGGGCTCGCACGATGTTGTTGTGCAGCAGCTCCTCGCCGTCCCGCAGTCGGTCCACCTCTCCGTACAGCACCAGGGTCTCCCGGGCATTCACCGATGGCAGCCGCGTCATGATGTCGTACCACGCCAGCGACTCGTGGAGCTTCTTCACCCATGCCCCCGCCTGCGCCCGCGTGTCGTTGGTGGCGTCGATCCACTCCTGCCTCGGCTCGGCAAATGTGGTCGCCTCTTTCGCCTGTTCCATCGTCCTCGGCACGGGCAGCCCGTCGGCGTCGTATCCGCCCGAGGCCTCGGCGATTCGCTCCGGCGCGCTGCGGGCGTCCCAGACCGGAGCGCCCACCAGCACCAGCTTGTCCAGCCGGTCCGGGAAAGACGCCGCCATCTCTGTGGCCAGCACCGCTCCCACCGAGTTGCCCACGTAGTGCCCGCGGTGAATGTTCAGTATCTGGCAGGCGTCGTCCAGCGCCTGGGCATAGTCCGGCATGTTGAAATGACGGGTCGGCTTGTCGGATTTTCCGTGGCCCAGCATGTCAAATGCGTAGCAGGTGTAATGCTGGCTGAACGCGTCGATCACCGTGCTCCACGCCCA
The DNA here is from genome assembly GCA_022823105.1 of Dehalococcoidia bacterium. Classification (GTDB taxonomy): domain Bacteria; phylum Chloroflexota; class Dehalococcoidia; order Lucifugimonadales; family UBA3495; genus Bin87. The sequence goes on along the minus strand of JAJDXU010000241.1, from coordinate 12 downwards.
TGTGGACATGCC
>JAJDXU010000120.1 GCA_022823105.1 Dehalococcoidia bacterium | reverse complement strand
AATTGCATTGGAGAGTCGGATCGCCTCTGCGCCTTCGATATGCAGCGTGCTGGCGGACCCCAACCAGGCCATGGCGATGTCCTCGACACGACGCCGGGTGGAGGTGGGGCGGCCCGCGACCAGGGCAATGGCAACCGGCCCGTATCCGGTGGGGATATCGCTCTCGGGGATGTTGCGCGCCGCTTCGGTGTTGAGAATATGCAGAGCATGGGGCGCGTATGGTTGAGCCAGGAGTTCGCGACAAGCGTCCAAAGCGGTGTGGTCGCTGTCGAAGGCCGCCACGATGGCGGCCCAGGCCGTGGGCGCCGGTGTGATCTTGAACGTTGCCTCGATGATCACCGCGAGGGTCCCCAGGGACGCGGTGTAGAGGCGATTGAGATCATAGCCTGTCACGTTCTTGACCACTTGACCTCCGCATTTGGTGACCGTACCATCCGGGGCGACCACCGTCATGCCGATGAGCCAGTCCCTAGGCAACCCATAGGTTGCGCGCAAGGGGCCGCTGACGCCAGTGGCCAAAGTGCCGCCGACGGTCGCCTGGCCGGCCAGTGGTGGAGCCAGAGGGACGTATTTGCCGTCCTGGGCCAGTTCAGAGTCCAGTTGGGCAACCGTCATACCAGCCTGGACGCGGGCGGTGAGATCGGCCGGTTGGAAATCGATCATCCGATTCAAACGGGCCAGATCCAAAACGATGCCGGGGCTGATCGGCAAGTTTCCCAAGTGGCTCTGCGTGCGGCCGCCGCAGGGATACACCGAGATGCCGCTGTCGTGAGCCCAGGACAATACGGCGGACACTTCATCCGCGTCCTGCGGGGTGGCGACGGCCCATGGGACGAATTCGCCGATGGCGTAATCACCCAGCTGGCGAGGATCACGGACGCCGCCGTGCCCAAGCAACCGCGTCAATTGGTCGGCCAAGTCGCGGGTTGGATCAGCGTGAGCCACCATGCATCATGCGTACAGGCCGGCGGTATGCGCTGCCGGGTGGGGAGCCGGCCTGTAATAACTGCCGTCGGGGAATATCTTGCCGGGGTTGAGTCGGTTTTGTGGAGCGAAAGCCTCTCTCACGCGCTGCATGGCGGCCATATCGACATCGTCGTACACCAGCGGCATGAATTCTTTCTTTTCGAGGCCGATGCCGTGTTCACCGCTCAGCGTGCCGCCCAAGGCGGCGCACTCCTCCATGAGCTCGGCGGCGGCGGACATGGCGCTTTCCATGACGCCAGGCTCGCGGGCGTCGAAAAGCATGCAGGGGTGGAGATTGCCGTCGCCGGCATGGAAAACGTTGGCGATGGTGATTCCGTAACGTTCGCTAACTTCAGTGACTTTCCGCAGCATCTGGGTCAATCGGGTCCTGGGCACAACGCCGTCCACCAGGTAATAGTTGGGAGCGATGGTGCCGAAAGCGCCGAAAGCGGTCTTGCGACCCACCCACAAGCGCTCCCGCTCTGCATCATCTTCGGCGATACGAACGTCGGCGGCGCCGGTATCCCACAAGGCGGACTCGACGTCCCGGGTTACTTCCTCCACCTCTTCGTGCAGACCTTCAAGTTCGATGAGCAATACGGCGCCGGCATCGTTGGGGTAGCCCGCGTCGGTAACGTTCTGTACGGCTTTGATGCTGAGGGCATCGATCATCTCAAGGGCGGCGGGAACAATCCCGTAACCGATTACGGCGGAAACGGCGGTGCACGCGGAGTCGATATCGGGGAATATTCCCAGGAAAGTGCGTACAGACTCAGGGGTGGGCAACAAGCGAACGAGGATCTGCGTGGCGATGCCGAACGTGCCCTCGGAACCCACGAACGCTCCACGAAGGTCGTAGCCCGTGGATTCGCGAGCCTGGCCGCCGAGATAGACGATTTGGCCGTCTTCCAGGACCACTTCCATGCCGATGACGTGATTGGTGGTTGCGCCGTAGGCCAGGCAATGCGGTCCGCCGGCGTTTTCGGCGATGTTGCCGCCGAGACTGCAAGCGCGCTGGCTGGACGGATCCGGCGCATACCTCATGCCGAATTTGCGGACGTGATTGTCGAGGTCAAGATTGATTACGCCGGGTTCAACGAGCGCCGTGCGATTGATCTGGTCAACCTCCAGAATGCGATCCATTCTAGGAAAGGCGATCTGCAGGCCGTCTGGGGGCGTAATGGCGCCGCCGCTGAGGCCGGTGCCGCTGCCGCGTCCGACCACGGTTACGCCGGCCTGATACGCCAAGGCCATGACCTCGCTGACTTCCCGGGTGTTAGCCGGCAGAACGACCGCCCGAGGCATCGAGCGGTCGACGGAGCCGTCGTATTCATAAACCAGCAGGTCTTCGCGGTGATCGATTACATAATCGTCACCTACGACTGCCTTGATCCTGGTGATGAAGTCGTCGTTGGACAACTGCTGTTCAGTCCTTACGGCGTTGATACACCTGTATGCGGTGGCGATTGGATTCCACGACAAACAAACGGCCTTCCGAATCCAACCTGACCGAAACGGGTCCCCAGAAGTACGGTTCAGTCTGCGATGAGATAAGGTACGGAGTGTCGAAGTGCGGAGGCAACTCGGGCGTCAGGTTGGACATTTCACGAGTGTTTCGTTCGTCGGGATTGACCGACATGAAATCCTGCGCCCACTTGGAAAGGGTAGCCTGTCCGCGCAGGGTTTGCACGAACGCGCCATCCGGATCGAAAACCTGGAGGCGTTCGTTCCCCCAATCGGACACGAACATGTAACCGTCAGCATCGACGCAAACGCCGGAGGGTCGGCTCAACCGGCCTTCACCGGACGATCCGTATTGATCGATGAATTGCCCGTCGGGCGTGAACTTCTGGATACGGTCGTTGCGCCAATCGGCGACGTACACGTTTCCATTGGAATCCAGGCCAATGCCCCAGGGCATGTTGAATTGCCCGGGACCGTCGCCTGCTTCACCCCATACCCCGAGGGATTCGCCGGTGGTGGTGAAACGCTGGATGCGGTTGTTACCCTGCTCAGCGACGTAGAGGGCGCCCTGGCCGTTGATGGCCAGCCCGGAAGGTCCCTGCATCTGGCCGGGTCCGTCACCGGGTTCGCCCCACTGGCGGACGAAATTACCTTCGAGATCCAGGGCCGTGATACGGTGCTGTTGTTCGTCCGTGACGTATACGACATCATTGGCGTCCAGCGCCATGGCGACGGGATGGATCCATTGGCCATCGCCGCGCCCGTAGCCCCGGCTGAACTCACCGAGGTAATCCTCCTCCCAATTCATGACGCCGATGCGGACCAGCGACGCCCGGACGGTGTCGCAGCGGTTGAGGATCAGGATGCGACCGTCTGCGGTGAAAGCGCAGTCGTAGGGGTTGGTGAACCCTCGGCCGCTCTGGTTGGTGGTGAGGCCGATGGTCTTGATGTATTCCACCGGGCCAGCGGCGACGGCGGTAGTCATGACAAGTCTCCCATTTTTAGTATAGGGGCGATCTGCTTTCGCCCCTATGTGTCAGCCGGATTTGTGTGGGGCCGCGCTGGGTCAGGCCAGTTGGTACTCACGGGTGGCCGTGATCAGGCGCAGGAGGTTGGCGATTCGCTGGTCGTCAGCCTCGTCGCGTTGGCCTGGGCGGAGGTCGGCCTGGCCCTGCTGGGCGGCAAACTCGGTGAGTGAGTTGCGGGTAGCGTCGGAGAGCTCCACGGGGCCCAACAGATCTGCGCAGAATTCGACCTGAGCCTCGGCGGACAACGGTGAGTCGGACTGGCCGGCCATGCGGTCGATGAGCGCTTTGACGCCCGGGTTGCCGGGATCACCGAGTTCTTTGCCGACAAAGTTGACGCGTTCGACCAGCGCGCCGCTGTCGATCCATTCGGCGCCTTCGTGCCAACCTTCCACGCTGGGCGGCTGGAAGATGCCCTGACCCATGTACAGCGTGTACCGAGCCAATTGGTCGGCCCCGAAAGTAGGTTCGCGATAGGTGCCGGCCATGCGGACCGCGCCAACCACCAGTTCGACCGGGCCTTTGACCCTGGCAAACCTGGAGGATTCCGACTTGAAGTAGTCGGAGTTGAAGAGGGTGCGAAGGACGGACCGGATTTCGTAATTCGACGCGAAATAGGACGCCATCATCTCGTCAATGACGGCTTGCCCGTCGTCATCCAGCTCGTCGGCTGCGAAGAACTGGAAGAGCCTGGTGCTGACGAATCGAGCGGTGGCCTCTTGCTGGCAGATGATGTCGATGATGTCCTCACCGTTGAAGTTGCCGGTTTGGCCGAGGAACGTCTTTTCGCCGTCGTCGTGGTCGTGGTCGCGGTATTCAAAGTGCCAAGCGATACGGCTGTAGGGCCAGATGGAATCTCGACTGGCGCGGGTGGCCATGTATTCGGCGTTGCCGAGGGTCCAACCGGTGAAAGCCCGGGCGCATTCCTTGACATCGTCCTCCGTGTAGTTGCCGATCCCCATGGAGAAGAGTTCCAGCAACTCACGGCCGTAGTTCTCGTTGATGTCGCCCTTGTGGTTGTCGTTGTTGTCCAGCCAGATGATCATGGCCGGGTCCCTGGACAGTTCAACCAGCATGGTATGGAAAGAGCCCAAGGAGTTCCGGCGGAAGGTGTCGATCTGGTTCATCAGCGAGCGGGCCTGGTTGAGCTTGGAGTAGCCGGTGGCGAAGAGGCTGTGCCAGAATAGCGCCATCTTCTCTTCCAGGGGGTTGTCGGTGGTCACCATGCGGTAGATCCAGTAGGCGCCTGCGCTGTTGAGCTCACGCATTTCGGCCATGTCCACGTGGAATCGGCGGATCAAGTCGTCGGGCATGGCGTTGGCGCTGGCCGGGTGCAGCAAGTCTTCGACGACCGCTTCGTAACCCTGGGCCACCTTCTGCTCCAGTTCATCTCGGCTGGCGCCGAATCCGGCCCTGCGCATCAGGTGAGCCATCAAGGCAATGTCAGCACTGCTCATGATTGTCTCCTCAATTATCAATTGATTCTAGTGAGGCCAGAACTTCGGGTCAGTTGCGGATGAAATCCCACTGTTCGAACTGGCCGTTGACGATGGGCGCGGGATCGAGGCCGAGCCACTTATCGGCGATGGTCGAATAGGTAGAGCGGAAGTCGTTGTTGAAATGCAAGTCGCCGTCCAACTGATCCTTTTCGGCCAGGGAAGGGTACTCGCCGTAGAATCCGCCGTTGACCTGGTTGCCGATGATGAACGCGGTGCCTCCGGAGCCGTGGTCAGTTCCGGAACCGTTGTCGCGGATGCGGCGACCGAACTCAGTCCAGATGAGGACGACGGCATCGTCTTCTTTGCCGTGTTCGGACAGGTCAGCCATGAAATCGCTGACGGCGCCGGCGACCTGATTCCACAACCCACCATGCACCTTGACCTCGTCGCCGTGGGTGTCGAAGCTGCCATGCTGGGTGTAGTAGATACGCGTGCCGAGGTCGGCGGTCATGACCTGGGCGGCGTTTTTGAGAGCCTGGGCGATGGGGTTGTCGGCGTATTCGACGGTGGAGGAATAGCCCTCAGGAGCGGTACGAAGGATGTCGGCTCCCTTCAGGGCGTCGCGCCCGGTCTGGCCGAGATAGTCCATCACGGCGTCCTGGATTGCGCCGCCGTACATTTTGCCGAAGGCGTCCAGGCACAGGCCACGGATTCGTTCTTCTTCAACGTCTGGGAACAATCCGTAAGTTTCGAGGTTTCCGACGGAGGCGACGGGAACGCCCGGGGCCCCCATTGACCGGGGCAGGCCGCGGCCGAAGTTGACGCCGGTGATGACGTTCTGACCCTGCGGATCGAGGTCTCGGATGACCCGTCCCAACCAACCTTCCGTGGCGATCTTTTCGGGCTCGCACGTGTGCCAGATATCCATGCTGCGGAAGTGGGAGCGGTTCGGATTGGGGTAGCCGATGCCATTGACGATGGCGACCTTGCCTTCGTCCCAAAGCGCCTTGATCGGCGCCATGTTGGGGTTGAATGCGAACCGTCCATCGATGGGGATCACCTGGTCGGTCGGAACGCCTACGTTGGGACGAAAGTCGTAGTACAGACCGTCGGCGTAGGGGATCACGGTATTCAGCGGGTCATTGGCGCCAGCCAGCTGAATAACGACGAGGGACCGGCTTTTATTGGTGGTGGTCATCTTTCGAGGGCCTCCTTTTAGTGCAACCGAAAAACGCCAGCGCGCGTCTGGCTGATAGCGGAAGTGTAAAGTTTGCCGCCGGGTCTGTCAACGAATCGCCCATCCCGCTCAGGTCAATCGCATTTCAATTGTTGGCCACTGTATAGGGCTCTTCCACATAGGGCTCTTCTACCCACCGTCATACCGGCGAAAGCCGGTATCCAGTGCCTGAAATCGGCATTTTCGCGCTCGTTGTCTTTATTCGGTGGCCTCTGGACTCCGGCCCCGTATCAAGCACGGGGTGACGTTCTTTCGCAGGAGTGACGGGCGTCAAAACTCCAAATGCGATTGCCCTGCCATCACGCTTGAACGATAAGGATGCCCCATCGCGCATCGATCGGCCTG
>JAJDXU010000133.1 GCA_022823105.1 Dehalococcoidia bacterium | reverse complement strand
AGGGGTTCGACCTGGCGTCCATGGGCCACAACTCCGCCCAGTACATCCACACCGTGAGCCAGGCGCTCAACCTCGCCTTCGCCGACCGCGAGCAGTACGTTGGGGACCCCGATTTCGTGGACGTTCCCATCAACGAGATGCTGTGCGAGTCATACCTGTCCCAGCGTCGCGCGCTGATCGATCCGGATCTGGCTTGGCCGGGAACACCGCCGGCCGGAGACCCCCGCAACGGTAATGCAACCCTCGATGGCGCGCCTCAGTCGCCCAGGGATGCCGCGGCCTCGGCTGCCATTCCCGGCGAGACCGCCGGCGGAACCTCCTATTTCGCCGTCATCGACCGGGACGGCAACATCTTCTCCTGCACGCCCAGCGAGGGCACCAAGAATGGCGGCCCCATCATCCCCGGCACCGGCCTTGCATTCTCCCTGCGGGGGACACAGTCCAAATTGGTCGAAGGCCACCCGGCGGCCGTCGCCGGAGGCAAGCGTCCCAGGCTCACCCCAGCGCCGGCCCTGGTGGTGCGCGACGGCGAACCCGTGATGGCGCTGGGCGCCCACGGGGGTGACCACATACCGCAGGGCACCCTGCAACTCCTGCTCAACGTCCTCGAGTTCGGCCGAGACTCCCAGGAGGCGGTGGAGGAACCCCGCTTTTACAGTTACAACTTCCCCGGCTCAAGCTGGGCGTCGCCCTACAGTCCCGGCATGCTCCGCCTCGAAGGCCGCATTGCCGACGACGTGGCCGAGGAACTTCGTCAGAAGGGCCACACCATCGAGCAGTACCCCGAATGGTGGGAGGGCTCTGCCCTCTATTGCGTAATCACGCGCAACCCCGAGACCGGCGTGCTGCAGGGCGGCGCGGACCCCCGCTGTGAGGCCTACGCCGTCGGGTATTAGCACGTGACATAATGTTACGCGCGGGAGTTGTAAGCGGCGAACGGCGTCATGTCCGATTGCGTCGTGCCGCTGTAGAACCGCCGCAGGTGAGGCTCCACCAGCCGCGCCAACTCCCGCCGCTCTTCTTCCTGCGCCGACAGCGGGCGATCCAAGGCATCCCTGATTTCTCGGAACAGGATTTCCTTGTCCACTCGGGTCAGTTCCTTGTCCCGCAGCACGACCTCGCCGTCCACCAGCACGGTGTCCACGTCGATACCGCGCCCGCGATGCACCAGAGCGTCCACCACCGAAACCCGGGGATCCAGGAAAGGCTCCTCGATGTTGCGCATGTCCACCAGCACCATGTCCGCCCGTTTTCCCGGTTCTAGCGTGCCGATACGGTCTCCGAACCAGCTTGCGTAAGCCCCGTTGGCCGTCGCCATTTCCAGCACTTGATACGAGGTGGGCGGTTCCAGGTCTATGCCGGGCACTCGGTGGATCTTGAGCACCAGCCGCATCTCCTGGAACAGGTCCTTGTCGTCGTTCAGGCCGGCCTCGTCGCTGCCGATGGCCACCTTGATGCCGGCCGCCAGGATGCGGCCCATCGGCGCGATCCCGCTCTGCAAGCGTAGGTTGGAACTGGCGTTGTGGCAAATGTTTGTGCCAGTCTCTGCCATCAACCGCACGTCCTCCTCCGTCGCCCAAACGCTGTGGCCGCACACGACCTCCGGTCCCAGGAACCCCAGGTCGTAAAGGTGTTGCAGCGGCGTCTTGCCATAGGCGGTGAATCCGTAGAGTTTCTGGTACACCGTTTCTTGCAGGTGGATGTGTATCCCCGTACTGTGGCGGCCGGCCAGCTCCTTGATGCCGGCCAGCAGCTCGTCGGAGCAGCGGTGTACGTTGCTGGGGGCCATGGTTACCTGTACCCGTTCGTGCTGGTTGTCGCCGTACTTCCGGCAAATTTCGTCCAGCACAGGGATGATTTCGCCGGCCGGCCAGTAGCTGGGGGCCATGAACGATAGGTACCGCTCCGCCAGTTCCGTCGGCATCTGCGCTGCAAAGTCCGCTTCGCCGCCGCCTGCGCCGGCCACCATCGAGTTCTGGTCCACCACCGACGGCGCGTACGACACCCTCATGCCGGAGGTCTGATAGGCGTCGATTACCTTGTCGGCGATCTCCATGCTCACCGGGCCGTACCCGCGGCCCGGCGAGTGGATCGCCTGCACTGCGGTCGTGCCGGTCTCGATCATCTGCACCGCGCCGTACAGTTGGTCAAGGTACGGGTCGATGGCGCGGACGCCAATGCGGTGCAGGCTCCACATCTCCAGAGGCAGATCCGGCGCGCCCATCTGGAACGGCGTCAGGCCCACGTGGAAGTGGTCGTTGACCATCCCCGGCATGACAATGTGGTTGCCCGTGCCGATCACCTCGACGTCCGGATGCTGGCGTCTCAGTTCCTCGTAGCCGCCCACCGCCTCGACTGCGCCGTCCCGCTGCAGCACGGCTCCGTCGGATACCACCTCGGCCGAATCTGCGCCGGTAACCTTACAGACGACATACTTTCCCCGTATCAGTGATAGCGGCATGGCGGCCTCCTCAAACGGCTGTCTGCGTCGATGTGGGTAATCTGCGGTAGTTACGTCTGCATTCTACACATCAACTCAAACGGTTTTGACACCCCAAGTCGCGCATCTATAATTGTTCAAGATGCGTGCGGCGCATGAGGCCGCGCCCAAAGGAGATCACCAAATGCCATCCTGGAAAATCGCATACTACAGCGGAGTGGGTGGACGCCCCCAGATCATGCTGGATCAGGCGCCCGGCGAGTTTGAGATCACGCTGGTGGACCCCACGCTGTCCGAGGCTGAAAAGATCGAACTGTGCCGTGACGCCGACGCCCTCATCACCAGCGACGTCACGGTCAACGTGCTGCGGGAATGCCCCAACGTCAAGCTGATCCAGACCCTGAGCGCGGGTTACGACCGCATGGACCTGGAGGCAATCCTGGAGATGGGGATTCCGGTGGCGAACAACGGCGGGGCCAACGCCATCTCGGTGTCAGAGCAGACCCTGGGCCTGATGATCGGCATCGGCCGGAACCTCATGGCGCAGTGGGACACCACCACCAAAGAGCGCAACTGGCGGGGCAATCTCTACCAGACCGACCTCACGGAGATTACCGACAAGACGGTGGGCATCGTGGGCCTGGGCCGTATCGGCCGGCAGGTGGCCAAGCGGCTCACCGGTTTCGACACGCGGACCATCTTTTACGACATAGTGGACATTCCCGAGGACGTGCAGCGGGAGGTCAAGGCGGAGCCCGTCGGCTTCGACGAATTGCTGCAAACGTCAGACTTCGTCAGCATACACGTTCCCCTGACGCGACGGACGCGGGGAATGATGTCGGACCGGGAGTTCGACCTGATGAAACCGACGGCGTTTTTCATCAACCTGTGCCGCGGCCCGGTGGTGGACGAGGCCGCGCTGTATCGCGCCCTCACCGAGGGCAAGATCGCCGGGGCCGGCCTGGACGTGCTGGAGGTCGAACCGACGCCGGCCGACAACCCGCTGTTCGACCTGGACAACGTGATCATCACGCCGCACATGGCGGGGCAGAGCCAGGAAACCGCGCTGCGGGCGGCTCAATTCGCCTGCGAAAACATCATGCGCGTGCTCAATGGCGGCGAGGCAGAGTCGCTGGTGACGCCGGAGTAGCATCCATCCCCAGCCCTGTGCCGTCGTGGTAATGCTCCCTCTCCCTCGATGGGAGAGGGTTTGGATGAGGGTGAAAATACAAGAACCATGCAACCCTGAGCGAGGAGGTCCCCCATGATCTGGTGCCGCTATGAACTGGACGGAAAAACCAGCTTCGGAATCGTCGAGGATGGCCGCGTAACCGAGGTGTGGGGCAACCCGCTGGAGGACTACGCCGTCACCACCCATTCGCATTCGCTTGACGAGGTGAAGCTGCTCGCGCCCATTCGGCCGCCCATGCTGTACGCGGCCGGCCCCAACTACCGGGGACACGTGGAGGGCATGGCGGCCAGGCGTGGCGCGCCACCGTCGTATCCTGATCGGCCGTCGCCCAACTACCGCTCCGTCCACGCCATCATCGGCACCGAGGAGAACATCGTCGTGCCGGCCGACTGCTCGGGCGCAGTGCAGCCGGAGGGTCAGTTGGCGGTGGTCATCGGCAAGGTGGCGCGCAAGGTGCCGGTCAGCCAGGCGATGGACCACGTTTTCGGCTACACCATCGGCAACGACATCAGCCAGCGTCCCTGGCAGCAGGCCGACCGCACCATGTTCCGCGGCAAGAACTGCGACACCTGGAAGCCCATGGGCCCGTGGATCGTGACCGACCAGGATCCCAGGGGGTTTCGCATCATCGTGCGCCACAATGGCGAGGTGTGGGAGGACTTCTCCTCAGCCGACCAGATCTGGGACACCGCCACCTGGATCCACGAACTCAGCAACTACGCCACCCTCCACCCCGGCGACGTCCTCTGGATGGGCACCGAGGGGGCCGACGGCGACATGTTTCCAGGCGACACCATCGAGGTGGAAATCAGCGGCATCGGGGTGTTGCGGAACTATGTGGTGGGGGAGGGGTAGAGTGGACGGGGTGAGCGTGGGTGTTCCTTGCGACGGTCGAGAATAATGGCAGACTTCAGTGGGAAATCTGTAAATGTGGATGATCAATGCACTCGTTGCCGGGGCGATTCTGAGATGGGCAGAACGGCCTACGCCACCAACATTTCCGTCGAACAGGCTAATCAAACCCAGCACTACGAAAAGCACATCGTTTTGTTTATAGCAGCCGTATTAGAAGGCGGCCTAGTGTCAGCTTAGAATGGGAGATCATCAACGTCGGTGGTATTAGCGCTCCCGTAGCCCCCTCCGTATCTACCATAGCCCCCTCCGTAGTCGCCATGGGCCCCTCCGCAGTCAGACATGTTCGCGGCGACCAGTCGATCAAATAACACCTGAAGCTCGGGGGCGATGTTGGTGACGAAGTCAGTTTCAGCGGCGAACCTAGCTTGGATCAAACTTTTCATTTGTCCGAAAATTTCGGTTCCGGTAGTGGCGTCTCCCATGACGACTCTCGTATACGCAGCACTCCCCAATTCGTAGATCCACGGGAACGCAGACCGCATGCTGCCTATGGACGCGATAAATCCGTAGGTATTTTGGCTTTCAAGAACTAAGCGGTGGACCACCGGGCTCCAAGTCGGTCCCCTTGGGGCTTGTGCGTGCGCTCCTATGTCTCTCAAGCGCGAGATTTCATTGCTATTGTTGTGGACTGCGCTGTTAATGTCCTCCAATAAAGGCAACACTTGGTGCAGGCCGCTCGATTGTTGGTCCGTGACAGTGCGTAGACTTTGCAATTCCAACGACATCGATATTGGGGTTTCGATATCGGTGGGATCGGATTCCAGGGATTCGATCTGCCGCTGTATTTCGTCTATCGCGTCTTGCGCGCTGTCTACGTCAAAGTCATAACGAACGGTTCTTGCAGTAGCGACATCGAACGGTATCGTCTCGTTATTCCTGATCATCTGCACAAACGGTTTTCGGATAGCGTGCCGGATCGCCAACTCATAAAACACGTTAGGATTGTGTCCGGTGAGATCCGCTATTACCAATGGGCTTTCTACCACCAACTCCAGTATTTGGCTGGTGATTATTCCTGGGGCAGAGATGTCGTCCGCACGGATAGCGGTGAATCCCAATGGATTGACCGCGGTACGGACTATGCGCCTAAGTACCCGATCTGAATCTTCTCGGGTTTGTGTACCGGGCTCCCCAATGGGAGCAATGAAGAAGCAGGTCTTCTCGTTGTCGCTGCTCATGCGCGTTCTCGCGGTTCTAGTCTTTCTGATCGCATAATCGGCAGGGCGGATGCGTTTCATTACCATGCTGTGAGGACGGTTCGGCTCCACGCCGTGCTAACCGACAATCATGGCCGAGTTTACACCAAACTCTGCCACGTTGAACAACTCGGTAGAGGCCCCTGGCATTTCCGTAAGCACAGCACCAAGGTGGGTTGGCCTCAAAATGGCAGGGTTGCCAACGGCGGCTGCCATTCACTCCCGCCTCCATACCCCCTCACGTACCCGTTCTTTAGGTCCCACCTCCCCGCATCCTTGTCCCGCTCCGCCGCGTCGCCGTGCCCGCCTCCGGAGGAGGCAGAAGATGTGGTCGCCCGGGTTCATCACCACGCCGTCTTCGCTACCCTCCGGCCAACCTACGGCTCCTGCCCGCGGAAGTTCCCCCCTGAGGCGGGCGAGTTCGGCTTCGGCGGCATCGGCGCGGGTTTCGGCGGCATCGGCCCTGGCTTCAGCGGCAAAGAAGCCGAGTCCCTGGTGACGCCGGAATAGGCCCAAGAGGAGAAGCCCCGCAAACCCCCTCTCAGCCTAGCAGTCCGTCCGGTCATGGAAAATGCCGGTATATTTCGTTACGGTGCAGAAACCTTCGCAGCACTGCCACGTCGTCGGCCATTGTGATGCCCAAGCGGTAGTCCCCTACCCTGATTCGGTAGTTGCGACCCTCAGCCTGCAACCGCCTGACGTTTGTGAGCTCGGTAAGGTTTGTCGCTGCCGCTAATTCTTCAATAACCCTCTCCACGTGGCGTAGCGTTCGGGCGGAACGCAGGCGTCTGAGATCTCGGTTGAACCCAGGGGTACGTTCAACGTTCATCGTGGCCCAGCAGTTTCCGCATCATCTCTTCATGCTTGACGAACTCGTCATCCTGCTCCCATGCCTCGGCCTGCCGGATGGCTCGGAGCATTGCCTTGTCTTCTTCCTCCTCCGTCAGCGACTGGAGGTCGTCGGGTAAAGAGAAGGTCACTTCCAGCCGCTCCTCATCGGTAAGGCCGAATAGGTTGCAGATCAACCACTCCAAGTCCTCCTCGACGTAGCTTATATCCGTCCCCGGTTCGGCTCGCGCTATTTTGTTCACCAGATAGGTTATGACGCGCTCTTCGGCAGGGCTGAGCTTGGGGATGGAGACAATTTCCCCACGCGACAAGCACCAGTGCGCCAAAGCAGAGTCCTGGATGGCGTTGGCGTACTTGCGCGGCGGCGCGTCGTTCTTTAGGAGCGGGCCCGGCTCCCGGCTTCGCACCTTTGCCAGGATGCGCTGCTCGAAACTCTTATCTACATTCTGCATAGCGCGCCTTCCTATTCTCATGATTGAATGTGCTGAGGCCAGACCCCATTCAGGCGTGGGAACCTCACTCTCTTATCAGCCTACGGCTACTGCCCGCGCAGCTGCGCCCTGAGACGGGCGAGTTCGGCTTCGGCGACGATGGCGCGGGCTTCGGCGGCATCGGCGCGGGCTTCGGCGACGATGCGCTTGTCTATCGTCAGGCTCGTTGCCGGGTCCAGCACGTCGAACTCCTCGCCATTCCAGTGGAACACCACGCCCAGCAACTCGCTATGTCCCCGCACCGAACCGTCGTCGCCATATTGAAGTTCGTACTCTTCGTAGCCGCCCCCAACCAACCTTTCTCCAGCAATTGGCTTGCCGTACAGGTCGCCGCCCGTGGGGTCAAAACGCCAATACTCCTGTATCTCCAGTTGTTGGTACAACTCTCGCTTCCAGCCCAGATCGTTCGCCGCCGTGCTCGGAGACGCCACTTCCATCACGAAGTCCGGCGCTTTCCCGATTTCCCAGATCCAGAAGTTCGGCAGGTTGTACCGTATTCCCGCATTGTCCACGTCAAAGGCTATGAACAGGTCCGGCCTGACCCGCCGGTTGCCGTCGGTAACGTCGTAGGAGACAAACACGCCGCCCGAGATGAACACGTCCGGCTGGTCTTCATAGCGTTGACGGAGGAGATGACCGATCCGGTCAATGGGCGGTTCTTGCTGCATACCGTCCTCGACGGGTTCGGGCTCTTCGTAGAAAATGTCCGGCAAGGTCCTGACTTTCCAGGCGTTGGTTATGATTCGGGTGGCGGCCATTGGACCCTCCGGAATTGCACGACAGGTTGGGACGAAGCGATTATATGCCGTCGCTATAGCGCTCTCAAACAATCGTTGGCAGTTATCGGCAGCATGGATGTGCAGGGTCGGCTGATCGCCGCGGTTCCAACTGGCTATTTGGTCGTGTACCCGTTCCGCAGATCCCACGCCGCCGCGTCGCTGTCCCGATCCTCAACCAATCCATACCCGCCCCCGCCGGACGACAGGCAGACGATGTGGTCGCCGGGGTTGACGACGACGCCGACCTCCTTGGATCCCAGCACCCGCTCGCTCCCGTTGTTCACGATCATGTAGTGGTGGGGCAGGCCGTCCGTCGCCCCGAAAAGCCCAAAAGGCGGCACGATGATGCCGTCGCCCGCCGTGTTGAGCAGAGCCGGACCCTCACCCTCATACACCAGATCGCACACCGCGCCCAGGCCGCCGCGCCACGCTCCCACGCCGCCCGAGTCGGGCCGCAGTTCGTGCCGCTCGATGAAGAACGGGAACCGCTCCTCCGTCACCTCTATGCTGGGCGAACGGATGCCCCCGGCCACGTTGATCTCGCCCACGTTGGACCAGCCGTCGAACCCTTCCGATGCGCCGCCGCCGCCCCGGGCAAGGAAGAAGTGCCAGATGAACTGCCGCCCGGTTCTCGGATCCACGCCGGTGATGGCGTACCGCAGCCGGCGCGAAAACCCGGCGGAGACGGCCTCGGGTATGGCCGGAGCCAGGGCCTTGAATACGGCCTCGACGACCTCCTCGGCGCAGTGGTTGGTGCTCATGCATACCGGTGCCGGCGGGTTGGCGTTGACGACGAGTCCGCGCGGCGCGATGATCTGCACCGGCCGCATGGACCCCTCGTTGCGGGCCACGTCCATGGGCGCCAGGTACATGATGGCGGCATGGGCCAGCGAGCGCGTGTTGGCGTACGCGCTGTTGATGAATCCCTCCACCTGCGGGCTGGAATCGCTCAGGTCGATTGTCATGGAGTCGCCGGAGATGGTGACCCTGGCGCGGATCGGGACGAGCTTGCTGTCGAACCCGTCGTCGTCCACGAACGACTCGCCGTGGTACACGCCGTCGGGCCAGCCCGAGATGAACTGCCGCACCTGCCGCTCGGTGGCGGACAGGATTTCAGCGACCACGGCCATCAGACGGTCAGGGCCGTACTCGGCCAGCAGGTCACCGATGCGGCGGGCTGCCAGCATCACCGAGCCGATCTGCGCGTTCAGGTCGCCCAGGAAATTCTCCGACTGCCGCACGTTCGCCGACATCATCTGGAGCAGGTCGTAGCGCGGCACGCCCCGGTCGTAGAGCTTGAGCGGCGGTATGCGGAGGCCCTCCTGGAAGATCTCGTTGGCGCCGGGGTTGTAGCCGCCGTGGGTTCCGCCGCCCACGTCGCTGTGATGGGCGCGGTTGACGCCGTAGAACAGCAGCCGCCCATCATGGAAAACGGGCCGGATGATGGTGATGTCGGGCAGGTGGCTGCCCCCGAAGTAGGGATCGTTGAGGATGAACAGGTCGCCGTCGTGGATGTCGTCGCCGAAATAGTCGCGGACGGCCGCGCCGGCCACCGGCAGCGCGCTGATGTGAACCGGTATCCCCTCGCCCTGCGCCACCAGCTGGCACTCGCCGTCCAGGATGGCGGTGGAGAAATCGCGGCTGGAGTTTAGAATCTGGGACATGGCCGTGCGCAGCATCGCCTCGGTCATCTCCTGCGCGATGGACTCCAACCGGTGCTCCACAACCGCCAGCGTAATGGGATCGGCGTCCGCGCCGCCCATGGCGGTGGCATCCGCCCCCACCTCCGGGGCGACGCGGTCGGTTTCGAGGTTCACGCGCAGCTCGACGCCGCCCATGGCATCCACGGTGGCGTGGTCGCCGGGCCACACCAGGATGGTGGTGAACTCCGATTCCAGGATGGCCGGGCCGCTGATTTCCGTGCCCGCGGGCAGCGCTTCCGGCGCGTGGATCGGGATCTCCCGCCATTCGCCCAGGTAGGCCCGCCGCGTTCCCACGCTGTTAGACGCAGCCCCGCTCCTGTGCTGTTCGCCCTGGGTGATCCTGGGGAGAGTGCCGATGGCCGCTACCCGCAGGGTCACCAGCCGCACCTCCTGATCCTGTTGGTCGTAGGAGTAGAGTTCCTGGTATCTGCTGTGGAAGTTGTCGGTCAGGTGGGCGACGAACTCCGGGGCCGTCAGGGTCGTGTCCGGCAGCGGCACCGTGACCTCATAGATCTGGTCGAGGTAGCGCATGTCGGCGGAGTATTGGATCTCCACCGCGTCGGCGGGCATCCCTTGATCGTGGAGCTTGTCGCGACCCTGGCCGGCCAGTTCCTCGAGGATGGTTCGCAACCCGTCAAGGTCCAGCCGGTCGAGGCTGACGGGATACGAGCGGAAGAAGTCGTACTTGATGTCGGTGTTCAGCATCCCGTAGGCGGACAGCACCGGCGCAGACGCGGGGATATACACCTTGGAGACCTCAAGCTGGCGAGCCACCTCCGAGGCGTGGAGGCCCGACGCGCCGCCGAACCCCATGATGGCGAATTCGCGTGGGTCAACGCCGCGCTGCACCGACATGAGCCGGATGCCCTCGGCGATGGACGTGCAGACCACCTTGAACACGCCGAACGCAGCCTCCACGGTGGACAGTCTGAGCGGCGCGCCCACGTGGTTGGCCAGCGCCCGCTCTGCTGCATCGGCGTCCAGGCTCGCCCGGCCGCCCAGGAAGTTGGCGGCGTCCAGGTAACCCAACGCCAGGCTGGCGTCGGTCACCGTGGGATTCTCGCCGTCCCTGCCGTAGCAGGCGGGCCCGGGTTCCGCGCCGGCGCTCTCCGGCCCCACGTGCAGGATGCCTCCCTCGTCCACCCGGGCGATGCTGCCGCCGCCGGCGCCCAGCGTGTGTACGTCGATCATTGGCGCGGCGATCTTCCAGCCGGCCTCGAATTTTTCGTTGGCAATGTGGGGAACACCGTTCTCAATTAGCGAGATGTCCGTGCTCGTCCCGCCCATATCAAAGGCGATTACCTTCGGCTCGTTCAGCATCTGGCCGAGGTACGCGGCTGCGCTCACGCCCCCGGCCGGGCCCGACAGGATCGCCCGTACCGCCATTCGGCTCGAATCATCAATCGGCGCGACCCCGCCGTTGGACTGCATGATGAGCACGTCCCGCAACTGCGGGTACGCCTCGAACCGCTGCGCCAGGTTCGCCAGATAGCGGCTGAACACGGGGCCGACGTAGGAGTTGATCACGGTTGTGCTGAGGCGGTCGAACTCCTTGATCTGCGGAATCACATCATGAGAGAGGGATGTGTACACATCGGGAAAACGTTCACGTATGATCTCCCAGGCCCGTTGCTCGTGCGACGGGTTGAGGTATGAGAACAGGAAGCACACCGCCAGCGCTTCTGCGCCCTCGTCGATCAGGTACTCCAACTGCTCGACCAGCGCCGCCTCGTCCAACGGTCGTTCCACCTTGCCGCTGGCACGGGTGCGTTCGGGAATACCTACCCGCAGGTAGCGCGCCGCCAGCGGCTCAACCGGCGTCATACGGAGGTTGTAACGGTCCTCCTTCAGCCCTTCCCGCATCTCCAGCAGGTCCCGGAATCCGTCGGTGGTGAT
>JAJDXU010000169.1 GCA_022823105.1 Dehalococcoidia bacterium | reverse complement strand
AACCAACACCATACCCACGGGGTCCCTGTCTCTGGATCTTGCACTCGGTGTAGGCGGACTACCGAGGGGTCGCGTAACAGAAATATACGGTGGCGAATCGGCGGGGAAATCAACGCTGGCGATTCATATCATGACCGAAACGCAGCGGCAGGGCGGCCTGGCAGCGTACATTGACGCTGAGCACGCATTGGACCCGCAATACGCAACGAATTGCGGGCTGGACCTGGACAACCTGCTGATCTCGCAACCGGACTCAGCGGAACAAGCACTGGACATCACCGAAAAGCTGGTCAGCAGCGGAGCGGTGGATTCCGTTGTGATCGACAGCGTGGCTGCGCTGGTCCCCCAGGCCGAAATTGAAGGCGACATGGGGGACATGCACGTGGGAATGCAAGCAAGGCTGATGTCGCAAGCGCTGCGCAAACTCACCGCGACGATCAACCGGTCCCGCACGGCGGTGGTGTTCATCAATCAGATTCGGGAAAAGATCGGGGTCACGTACGGCAGTCCGGAGGTTACTCCCGGCGGGCGGGCCCTGAAATTCTACAGTTCCGTCCGGATTGACCTGCGCAGGACCGAGTCTCTGAAACAAGGATCAGAGATCATCGGAAATCGAGTGAGGGCCAGGATTGTCAAAAACAAGGTGGCCGCGCCGTTCCGAGTAGCCGAATTCGACATCATGTTCAACCAGGGCATAAGCAAGATGGGTGACCTGCTGGACATAGGCGTCAACCAGGGCATCATCAAAAAGGCGGGTTCTTTCTACTCGTACGGGGACACTCGCCTGGGACAGGGCAGAGAAAATTCCAAGTCGTTCCTCAGTGAGCATCCGGAAATCTCCGGCACCATCGAGGCATTGATACGAGGGGACGAAGACCCAGAGGACCTGACGGCCGACGATGTCATGAACGGGCACGGCATTGGCTCAAACGCCGGAGCGCCGTACACCGCAGGCGCGGGCGAGGTCAGCCTGAACTGATGGAAGCGTCGGACGAATACGCACGGGCGTTACAAGTTGCCCTGCGGTACGTCAGTTTCCGGCAAAGATCCATTACCGAAGTGCGCCGACGGGTTGGGAGAGAGTTTTCCCAACCCGTCGTTGAACAAGTGCTTGCCGCGCTGACCCGTTTTGGATACCTGGACGATCAGGATTTCGCCCAAAGGTGGAGGGACAGCCGGAATCGTCGACGACCGCGAGGTTCGTTTGCCCTGAGGCGTGAATTACGCGCGAAGGGGATCAACGAAGACATCATTGACGCAACCCTGGTCGGGCTGGATGAAACGGCCAACGCCTACCGTGCAGGAGAACGGCAAGCACGACGTGTATTGGAGCGTGGCGACGTGCCGGTCGGGGAGTTCCGGCGGAAGATGTGGGAATACCTGAGGCGGCGAGGCTTTGGGAGCAGCGTGATCATGGAAACCACAAACCGGCTCTGGGCTGAACATGCAGACCCAAACTAAAGGCGAACGCGCGCGATGGCGATGAGGACGCCGCCAACCGTGGCAAGCAGGCCCCACAGCCCGAGCAAACGGAAATCCAACAAGAACAATGAGACCAGGACCATCAGGACCACGGTGCCGCCGGCGATGTACATCAAGCCACGGCTCCGTTTGAGATTAACCACTCGGCTGACCAGCTCAGCGGTGGCGTAACCAACGGCCAGAGGCATTATCACAAACGCGAGGCCGCCGACGTACAGCGCCAACAGGACGGTGAGCACCACTCCGGCCACACCGATCACGGCGGCCACGACGATAGCCCGGGCGTAATTGGCAGGGCGAACATCGAACGTAGGAAGGGGCTGCGCGCGTCCGCATTCGCGGCAGCGAATGCCGACGGGCACCTGGACCATGCAGTCGGTGCAGATTGCGCGGCTGCACTGGCTACAGGACAGGCCAGTGGGGACCGTGGGATGCCAGTGGCAAGTAGCAACCCGGTTCTCGTTTTGCTGATCAGTCATCAGAAATCACTGGAGCGGTCCGGGGCGCGAGCCAACCAACGTTGCCGGTCGGCGATATCGCGGTCCCGGAGTAACCGATTGAATAGAACGGAACTGCGCGAGGCATCCGACGGCAAAGGGCCGCCGTTTGACACCAGTCTTTTGATCAAGATTAGCATGGCTCCGATCGCGGCAAAGGAAGCGAATTGTGCTGGCGAACCAACCAGCAACCAAGATGAGGGCCAGAAGAGGCAAGCCAACGGGAGCAGGCACATGATCAACAAGAGAGACTCGGCGGATCGCCGAGAAGATAGCCAAGCGCAGAGATAGGCGGCGAGGGCAGCCAAGAACAGGGACGGCGAGATGCCCACGATCCCTCCCGACCACACGCCGACACTGCGCCCGCCGGCGAATTTCAAGAACGGAGACCACGCGTTGCCGAGCACCGTGAAAAGGGGAGTGGCGATGAGGAGCCAAGCATGGTCGCCCATGTCAAGCACGAATTGGCCCACCAGAATCGGTCCAGCGCCCCGGATGAAGTCCACCGCGACCACAAACGGCAACCAACGCCGCCCGAGTTGGCTGGCGAGATTGCTGCCGCCGACATTGCCGCTGCCGCGTCTTCGCAGATCGACCCGTCCCAGAAAGCGCCCGAGCAGATATGAGACGGGAACAGCTCCGACGAGATATGCGCAGACCCACAAGCCAACGGTGGGCAGAATGGTCTGGGTCATCTCACGCGATGGATAAAATTAGCGCCCGACGACCAGTTCCCGGGCTGCGGCTTCGAGACGTTCGACAGTTTCCATCGGAGGGCCGTTCACGCCCGGCAGAGGTTCACGGGAGTTACCGCTATGATGATAATCGCTCCCGCCACAAGGGATGAGGTCATAGGCCCGAGCCAAGTCAGCGAGCCAATCGACGGTTGCCTCATCGTACATGGCATAGTGGACCTCCATACCATGAAGGCCGGCCGCTTTGAGTTCTTCGACGGTTTCGATGAGCGACTGCTCGGGCTCCGGTTCTCCGCCGCGACGTTCAAACCAAGGGTGTGCGAACACAGCCACGCCACCGACATCGTTCAACAGTTTCACGGCGTCCGGGGGAGTGAGCTTGGCGCGCTCGACGTAGGCTTTACCGTTTCGGCCCAAGTATTCGGCGAATGCCTGGGCAGGTTCCGAGAAGTAACCGGCCTCGACCAGGGCCTGGGCGATGTGGGGCCTTCCCACCGAGGCGTCGCCGGCGATTTCCAGGACTCGTTCCCACTCGATGTACAAGCCAAACCCCGCCAGCTTTTGGACCATGCCTTCCCCGCGTGCCAGGCGGCCCTCACGGAATATCTCCAGGGTCTGCTGGAATCCGGCGTCGGCAGTGTCCATGAAATAGCCCAGCATGTGCACTTCCCCACCCGGAACATCGCAGCTAAGTTCGATGCCGGGGATCAGTCGCATTCCAGGAATGCGGTCCACAGCACGTTGGGCTTCGGCCAGACCGGCGGTAGTGTCATGGTCGCTGACGGAGATGGTGCGGAGGCCCTTGGACGCAGCGAGTTCAACCAATTCGGTGGGACTCAGTCTGCCGTCTGAGGCGGTGGTGTGCATATGCAGGTCGACAGTAACGGTCATCGGGCATTCCTGTGCTATGAAATGTTGACGGGCGGATTATTCCACGGTGCGGTCGATTCGCACGATCTCGATGGCGCGGCCGGTGTCGTCGTCAATTTCGATCAAGACCGAGTTGAGCACGCAAGGCCCCTCCGCGGGTGTGAATCGTTGCGGTAAACCGGTGCGAAACCGCTCCAAAACGGGGGCGGTTTCCGTTCCGATGACGGAATCCAGGGGTCCGGTCATCCCGAGATCGCTCACGTACGCCGTGCCACCGGGGAGGATACGAGTGTCGGCGGTGCCGACGTGAGTGTGGGTGCCGACGACGGCGCTGACGCGTCCATCCAGATACCACCCAAGTCCCTGTTTTTCGGAGGTTGCCTCGGCGTGGAAATCGACCACCACGATGCGAGGGGCGCGGCCGATCTCGGATTCGGCCTCTTTGAGCCGCTGGTCGGCCTCTCGGAACGGACAATCGATGGGAGGCATGAACACTCGGCCCTGCAGGTTCAGGACCATCACGTCTCCGCGCATCATCCATCCCCGGCCGGGCGCTCCGTAGTAATTGGCGGGCCTTAGCAGGGGCAGTTCGTCCATGTGGGGCAGAATGTCTTTTTTGTCCCAGATGTGATTGCCGGAGGTCATCACGTCGACGCCGGAATCCAGCAGGTTGCGGGCCGTTTTCAGGGTCAGGCCGAATCCGCCGGCAGTATTCTCTGCGTTGGCCGTAACCAGGTCGACGGAGAGTTCGGAGCGCAATCCAGGCAACAGGCTCGCCAGTGCCCGGCGGCCAGGTCTGCCTATTATGTCACCAATCATCAGGATACGCATATAATCACGCGGGTAGGGGCGAATATACGTTCGCCCCTACTGCAATTCCGGTTCGTGGCCTTTCGGGCCGGGCTGAGGTTAGCGGGCAATGCTCTCCTCACGGGTTTCACGGATCACGGTGACCTTGATCTGACCCGGGAACTGGAGATCGCGCGACACCTTGCCTGCGATATCGCGCGCCAGGGTGGCGCAGGCAACGTCATCGACATCCTCCGGACTGACCATGACACGCACCTCGCGACCGGCCTGGATGGCGAACGAGCGTTGCACGCCTTCGAAACCGTTGGCCGTGTCTTCCAACTCCCGCAGGCGCCGAGTGTACTGCTCTACGGATTCCTTGCGGGCGCCAGGTCGAGCTGCGCTGATGCCATCGGCCGCCGCAACCAGAAACGATTCGATGCTCGAATGGTCGTCGTCGTGATGCTCCAACACGCAGTTGCAGACGAGAGATCCTACTCCGTTCCGGGTGGTGAGATCGTAGCCAATCTCCGCGTGGGGACCGGGGATCTCGTGGGTCAAGGCCTTCCCGATGTCGTGGAGCAAACCACCGGCGCGAGCGGTCTGGACGTTGGCGCCAACCTCGGATGCCAGCATACCGGCCAACAAGCCAACCTCGATGGAATGGGTCAGCACGTTCTCGCCGTAGCTGTAGCGATATTTGAGGCGTCCCAAAAGTCGAATCAGTTCGGGATCCAACCCGCTGACGCCAACCTCGAAGGTGGCATCTTCGCCGGCACGCCAGATGTTTCGTCTATTTCCCGGACTGCACGGTTAACGCTCTCCTCGATGCGGGCGGGCTGAATCCGCCCGTCCTTCACCAATTGGGTCAGAGCCAGCTTGGCGATCTCCCGGCGAACCGGGTCGAAGCAAGACAGCGTTACGATTCCGGGTGTGTCGTCAACGATGATGTCGACGCCGGTGCGGGCTTCGAGAGCCCTGATATTACGTCCTTCGCGGCCGATGAGACGACCTTTCATCTCATCGTTGGGCAGGGAAACAACAGATGTGGTGCTCTCCGACACTACGTCGGTAGCGAGGCGATTGATCGCGAGGGTCAGGATGCGACGGGCGTTTTCATCGGCCCGAGTTTGGTGTTCTTTCTCCAGCTCGTAGTAACGGCGAGCCAGTTCATGCGACGCTTCCTCTTCTCCTCGTTTGAGCACGATGTCGCGTGCCTGATCGGTGCTCAGAGCCGCGATGCGCTCCAGTTCACGGGTGTGTTGGTGCGTGAGTTCATCAGCTTTTTGTAAAGCAGTCTTGGCGTCGGATTCGCGCTTCGCCAACTCGGATTCCTGGTGTTCCAGAGATTCCGTTTTCCGATCAAGTTGCTCTTCGCGCTGGATGTAGCGGCGTTCAACGCGATTAAGTTCCCTGCGTTGCTCCTGGATTTCCCTGTCACCGGCTTCGCGGATTTTCAGGGCGTCTTCCTGAGCCTGCAGCAAGATGTTGCGCTTTTCGTCCTCCGCCAGTTGGATGGTGGTCGCAGCCTCCTCTCGACTGCGCTGTAGTCGGTTTCCGTCGCGTTTAGTAGATAGCAGCAGCCAAACCACCGCTGCTATGCCTGTTGCGAGCCCTGCGGCCGCCAGGACGGACAAGATAACGGTCAACATAGAACCTCCTGAGTCCGTCCGGGCATTGCCCGGGATGTCTTTGCCCTATTGTTATCGTAGTGTTGGCGATGGTCAAAGTCAAGAATCCAACGCATGAACGGTGTTGGCGGCGACGCGAGATCGGGGCGCGTGAGGACTACAGGGAATTGCTATTGGCTGACGATACCGGTAACATTTCCAGTGCGGACGACAGTTGAATCGGTCGGCCGATAATACGCCGGAGGTAAAGATGAGCTCGAGCTACATTGGCAAGGTTGACAAAGCACGCAAGTACGCTGAGGAGCCGGAACGGGTGAACATCCACACGCTGGAGGTGTCGTTCGTGGGCAACCACAACACGTACCGGGTGGGGTATCACGACGGCGACTGGCGATGTGAGTGCGCGTTCTTCGCCACCCGCAGGGTATGCAGCCACACGATGGCCTTGCAACGTATGCTCGACGAGATGCTGGCCAGACAGCCGCAGCACGAAGAAGCCTCCGTCTAGTTCGAACCGACAAGGATCGAATCGGAAGCGCCGGGTCGTCGCGTCCCGGCGCTTGGTTTATTAATGGGGCCAACCGTCCGCGGGGCCCGGTGGCGTCAGGGCAAGTGGCGCCGGAATATCAGACAGGCGTTCTGACCTCCGAAACCGAACGCGTTTGACAAGACCGTCGAGACTTCCGCCGCCCGTGCCCGGTTCGGAACGTAGTCCAGATCGCACTCGGGGTCCGGATGCTCGTAGTTGGCGGTGGGATGAATCTGCTGGTCGACTATGGTTTTGACGCAGGCCACGGCTTCCAATGCGCCGGAGGCGCCCAGCGAATGGCCGATCATGCTCTTGGTGCTGCTGACCGGTATGGCATGGGCGGCGTCCATGAACAGGCGCTTGATGGCGACCGTTTCCACTGCATCATTCAAAGGCGTGGACGTACCGTGGGCGTTAATGTAATGCACGTCTTCGGGCACCAAACCGGCATCTTCGATGGCGTTCGCCATGGCGCGGGCGGCGCTGGCGCCAGACTCCTGGGGCTGCACCAGGTGGCCCGCGTCCGAGGTGGCGCCGAATCCAGATAACTCGCACAGGATATTGGCCCCGCGAGCCATAGCCCGCTCGCGTTCCTCCAGGATCAAAACTCCGGCCCCTTCCGCAGGGACGAAACCGTCGCGCTCGGCATCGAAAGGCCGGCTCGCGCGTTGGGGCTCATCATTGCGGGTGCTGAGCGCCCTCATGACTGCGAACCCGGCCAGACCCAGTTGGCTGATTCCGGCCTCGGCGCCACCGGCCAACATGACGTCGGCGATACCATGGCGAATGGCCTGCAACGCCTCGCCGATGGCGCTATTGGAAGCGGCGCAGGCCGTGGTGGCGGTGGAGTTGTAGCCGTGGGCACCGACGTACTGGCTGACGTTGGCGGCAGCCATGTTGGGAAGGATCATCGGGAAAAAGAACGGCGACATCCGCATCCCGCCGCGATCAGCCAAGATCCGGCAGTTTTCTTCCAGTGTGGGGAACCCGCCGTTACCGTTACCCAGCAATACTCCCACGCGGTAGGGGTCCTCAGCGGTGGTGTCGAGGTTTGAGTCCTCGACCGCCTGCAGCGCGGCGGCCACGGCCAACTGGGAGAAGCGGGCCATTCGCCGGGCCTCGCGGTTGCCCATGTAGTTGGTTGGGTCGAAGTCATCGGCTTGCCCCGCGATCCGGCACGGGTAGTCGGTCGGGTCGCATAGAGTCATGGGGCCGATCCCGGAGACCCCGGCCAACAAGTTGGACCAGAATTCGTCGGCTGTGAGGCCCAAAGGCGTGATGGCGCCGAGGCCTGTGACTACGACGCGTCGGGGAGCGTGCGAGTTCATGACAAACCGCAGTGGATCGGGAACTTAGGTTTGGCGGGGAACATATCAGGACGCATCTACCTGAGGTCCGGCGGAAGCAGGTCCGGGTACGTTTCAGGTTCGATGCCCAGGACCGCCTCGCGCGCTTCGGCGGCGACGAACAGCGAGCCCGTCACGAGTACCAGGTCGTCGGCGTCGGCGTCGGCGACGGCAGAACCGATGGCATCCGCTACGTTGTTGGATTCTGACAATGCGACTTTTTTGAAGCCGGCACCGAGGAATTCGCCCACTATTTCGGACTCGCGGAGGGACCTGGGATGACGCGATCGGGCGGCGATCACGCGGTCAGCGCGTTTCGCGATGAGATCCACCATGGCCGACACGCGCTTGTCCCTGGAAAAACCGGCGACGACGGTCAAGCGCCGGTGGGGAACGCTGGCCTGTAAGGTTTGCAACACCGTGGATATGGAGTGGTCGTTGTGGGCACCATCGGCCACTATGGTGGGGTTGCGAACGAGCACCTCAAGGCGGGCGGGCCACTCGACTGATCCCAATCCACCCAGGATCGCATCTTTAGGGATGTCCCAGCCCCGGTCGGCAAGAGTTTCGGCCACTGCCACTGCGACAGCCGCGTTGGTGGCCTGAAAGTCGCCCAAAATGGGCACAATCGGGTGGTACACATCGCGCCGGGTTTGGATAATCAACCGCTGACCATCCGCAGACACGGAGTCCACCGACCATGCGGATGCGTCGGCAACAGCAACCAGTGGCGCGGATTGGGCGGTCGCGGCGGCGCGGATTGCCAGCATGGCGTCCGGAAATTGCGGCGACGCGACCACGGGGATGCCGGGCTTGATGATGCCGGCTTTGTCGGCGGCGATTTCGCCAATGGTGTCTCCGAGGATCGCGGTATGATCCAAGCTGACCGGGGTGATCACGCTGACAGCCGGCGTAACCACATTGGTGGCGTCAAGGCGACCACCAAGGCCGACCTCAATGACGTTGAAATCGGTTTGGGATTCGGCAAAGGCGAGGAAAGCCATGGCCGTCAGGAATTCGAACAGGGTCGCGGGGCCAGCGTCCGGGTCGGCCGCGTTGGCGATGTGGTGCAGCCAGACGGCCTCGGTGAGGCGAGCGAAACGCCCGGGTGAGACGGGCTCGCCATTGATGCGGATGCGTTCCCGAAACGTGTGCAAATGGGGTGACGAGTAAAACCCGGTGGAATGACCGGCGGCGCGCAATATGGACTCAACCATGGCCGCCGTGCTGCCCTTGCCCTTGGTGCCGGCGACGTGAACGATGCCGGGCAGCCGGTGGGGGCTGCCCATGCGATCCAGCAGGAGCTGGACGTTCCGCAGATCATAGATGCGCTTCTGACGGGGAAGCGCCGGAACGCTGCGTTCGTGATCGACCAGCGACAAGAGGCGCGAGATTGCGTCCTGGTAATCCATCAGAGCATCAACCGAGGCCAAGGTTGGTGCGGAATGCCTGGCCAAACGTCATGGTTTTGACGTGGTCGATATTCCCCGCCAGGGATCTGGGCCGGAACCCGAACTCTTGCTGGACGGAGTCAGGACCGGCAACATTGCGAAGGGTGATCAACTGGAGCATGGCGCTGTTGATGGGTGGTCGCGGCGTGAGCAACTCCATCAATGCTATCGGCAGGCGGAATTTCCAGAGGGGAACATTGACCAACAGCCGCCGACGGCCCAGAACCCGAGAAACGACACGGACGATTTCGTTATAGGAGAGCTGGTCGGGTCCGCCGATATCGACTGTCCGGTTGCCGCGGATGTTACCGCTCAACGACAGGGACACGCAACGGGCAACGTCATCCACATGGATGGGCTGCAGGCGATTGTTGCCGGAGCCGATTACCGGTGTAATGGGGAGAGAGCGCACCAAGGCGGCGACGGCGTTGGTGAATTCATCGCCGGGGCCGAAAATCAGGGACGGGCGAATGATGACGTAGGGTATGCCGCAGTTTACGACCTCCTGCTCGCCAGCCCACTTGGAATGGAGATACCGCTGGTGGGGTACGTTGGCGGCGCCGACGGCGCTGAGGTGAACGAATCGGCGCACAGAACCGGCGCCCCTGGCGGCAGCGACTACGTTGGCGGTGCCCTGCCTGTTGATGGCATCGAATTGGCGCGGGCCACCGCGAATGACGGCCACGAGGTGGATCACTTCCGCGATGCCGCGACAGGCCTCGGTGAGAGCGTCGGGATCGGTCACGTTGCCGTAACAAACTTCGGTTGGAGGGGTCGAAAATACGCTCTCGCTGCCCGGCCGGCGGACCATTGCGCGGACCTCGTGATGAGTATCCAACAGATGCTGGACCACGCGACGGCCCAAAAAACCGTTTGCGCCCGTTACGAGGACTGTCATACAAATTCCGAAATTTGGCCTGCAGCAGTGCCCATTGGTCAGTGGTTCAAGTATAACATCGGCGAAAACTGGGACGGTTTTGTTTGTTGCAACCGATCCGTTTTGCCGGGCCCGTGATGGTGAAGTACAATGGCCGCCGCCTGAACGGGCCGAAAAACTGAAACGAGGCGCAAGGCTACCATGTCGTCAAACGCTGCAACGAACAATGACCTGCATTTCGGGGCCGGCATGGCTTTGCCGGCAGACCGCACCGTCGAACAAGCACGCCTGATGGAGTCCCTGGGGTTCGAGTACATGGGCGCCGGGGAGCATTTCATGCGGGGAAGACCGCCGGGACCGACTCATGCGGCGCTGCCTTTGCTGGCCGTAGCCGCCGGAGCGACGGAACGGATGAGGATCGTGAGCTCGGTGACTTTGGCGCCATTTTATCATCCCCTGATTCTGGCGAGGATGACGGCGACGCTGGACATCGCATCCGGCGGGCGGCTCACGCTTGGCGTTGGCGTGGGCGGCGAGTTTCCTATGGAGTACGAAAACGCGGGGATGGACATTCGCGCACGGGGCAGAAGGACGGACGAATGCCTGGACGCTCTGCGGAGGTTGTGGACGGAGGACGACGTGTCGGTGCGTGGACGGCACTACACGCTGGACGCTGCTGCGATCAACCCCAAGCCGGCGCAGAAGCCACACCCGCCGGTCTGGGTAGCCGGACGACGGGACGCGGCGATGAAGCGTGCGGTGAAGTATGGGGACGGCTGGCTCCCGTATTTTTACAGTCCGGAACGCTACCGGGACAGCGTGGGAAAGATCGAGCAATTCGCCCGCGAGGAGGATCGCGACCTCACAAATTTCCAGTGGGCGTTTTTTCCGTACATCACACTGGCGCCGACGGAGGAGCAGGCGGCGCGAACGGCGGCGGAATCGCTGGGCAACCAATACCTGTATGGCGGCGAGTTCATCAATATAGTTCGACGCTATTGCCTGCTGGGCACGCCAAAGATGTGCATCGACAGGCTACAGGAGTACATTGACGCTGGCGCCCGGTATGTCGTTTTCAGCATTGCCGCGCCGCGGGAGGACAGGCGGAGGCATCTGGAAGTGATCGCCAAGGACATCGTGCCCCATTTCCGGGAACGGTGAGCCGGCGCGGGCGGGCGGGTTCAGTTCATTGACACCCGGGCGATGCCCGCATACCATGAACTAGTGGTCGTGCTACACGGGGAGCTGGCGGTGCCCTACACCCGCAACCCGCCACAGCGGGGTGGAATTCCTCCCCTCGGCAAGGCGCAAGGGCCAATTTCCCAGGGAGTGGCGCTGACGGCCGGGTCCCACGCGGCTCGGGCTCGTGAACCCCGCCAGGGCTTGACGGCAGCAACGGTAAGCGATGCCCCGGGGGTGCCGTGGGAGCGCCTGGCCCGAGCCAGTCCCGACGATATGCCCCCAGGCTGTAGTCAAAGGGAGGTGCTCGGCCACTTTTTTATTATATGACCATCCCTGGCATACAGCGAGAGACACGACGCCGGCCCCGAAAATCGCTGGGCCAGCATTTCCTGATTGATCCAGGCGTCGCCAATCGAATCGTGGCCGCGGCTGAAGCGGATGACGCGGACACCGTGCTGGAGGTCGGACCCGGGGCCGGCATACTGACCAGGAGGCTGGTCGCGCGGGCGGGCGGAGTGGTGGCGGTTGAGTTGGACCCAAGGCTGGCGTCCGACTTGCCGGGGCGGCTGGGAGCACCCGGAAACCTGACGGTGCACAACCGGGACGCACGCCAGATCGAGATCGCCGAGTTGGTGGGTGATGGCGTACCGTACAAGTTGGTCGCGAACCTGCCTTATTACGCGGCGGCGCCGATCATGCGGCGCTTCCTGGAATCGGATATCCCCCCGACGTTGATGGTGGTAATGGTGCAGCGGGAGGTGGGCGAGGCGATGACTGCCAAACCCGGTGCGATGACTCTGATGTCGGTGGCTACGCAGTTTTATGCGAAAGCGTCCACGGTGACCCATGTGCCGCCCAGGGCATTCCGGCCCCCGCCCAAGGTAGCGTCGTCGGTGATCAAGCTTGACGTTCTCGCTCAGCCGGCGGCGGCAGTTGTGGACACCCAGCAGTTTTTCGACCTGGTGCGGGCGGGATTTACAGCGCCCAGAAAACAACTCAGGAACTGCCTGATGCAGGGCTCGGGCGCTACGGCTGATGTGGTCGAACACGTGCTGTCCGAAGCGGGCGTGGATGGCAAACGAAGGCCGGCAACGCTATCGATGGACGAATGGGGTTCGCTGGATGGCGTGTGGCCAGAGGACCACCCTCGGTACAGAGCCCGGTGATGAGAACCGAACCGTTGAGGTCGTTGGCGTATGCCAAGGTCAATCTGTCGCTTGAGGTGTTGGGGAGGCGCGACGACGGCTACCATGACATCGTCACCATCATGCAGACCGTGGATTTGGCGGACGTGATAACCATCTCAGCGTCGGAGCGTTTGGAGGTGGACTGCGACGACGCGGACCTGTCGGGGCGCCAGAACATCGTCTGGGATGCGGCGGTGGCTTTGGCTGCCAATGCGGGGATCGTTCCGCGAGCGCGCATTGAGGTTGAGAAGCGAATACCCACCGCGGCCGGTCTTGGCGGGGGTTCGGCGGACGCCGCTGCCGCGCTGCGCGGATTGAACCGGTTCTGGGATTTGGGATTGTCGGACGGGGAATTGCTCGCAGTAGCGTCCAAATTGGGCTCCGACGTACCCTTCCTGGTGACAGGGGGAACTGCGCTGGGGACGGGGCGAGGTGATGAACTTGAGCATACGACGACCAAGGAAGGGGTGCGGATGCTGCTTGTTGTTCCGCCGGCGAGCATCCCCCGGAAAACACCGACGCTTTATGGGGCGCTGGCGGTCGACGACTTTTCGGACGGCTCCCGCACCCGGGAATTATTCCATTCGCGTGATCTCGCGTCTGGGATGATCTCCAGTGATTCCTGCCAGAATGCTTTCACGCGGGCGGCGATCGAGATCTTTCCGGGACTGGACGACGTATGGAAGAGGACATCAGGGATCACGGAGCACCCGCCCTGCTTATCTGGGGCGGGTCCGGCGTTCTTCTGCATGCCGTCTGACCAGGGCGAGCGCGACGCCGTCGAAGAAACGCTAAGAGATACCGGAGCAATGGCGTACCTGGTCAGGACGATAAATCAGCCTCAGGACGTATAATGTTCGGGCCTAAAATTGCGGGGAACCGATTTTCATGGACATACTGGCTGTAATCAACATACCTTTCGACCCGGATATCATCCGGACAGCGGGGTTCATACTGTCGTGGCACGGATTTTTCACGTTCGTCAGCGTGGCGGTGGCCGTGTACCTGACCTGGCGATGGGGTCGCCAAGACGGGCTGGACGGGGACGCAATCCTGTCGGTGTCGACCTGGTGCATCATTGGTGGGATCATCGGCGCGCGGGTTCTGCATGTGATCGACTTCTGGGACGACGTGTACCAGTATGATCCGGTGCGGATAGTGCAGTTCTGGAACGGAGGGATTGCAATATTCGGAGCGTACCTGGGCGGCTTCGCGGGCGGGGCTATCTATATCTCCATGCGCAACGCCAACTGGCTGCACAGAGCGTGTGATAATGGCGGGCTGAGGTGGACCGGGCTGCACAGGCCGTTCCCGCAGATTCCGTCCGTGTCTCATCTGGCAGACATCGCGTCGCCGGCACTGCTGATCGCGCTGGCGATCGGGCGCATCGGGGACGTCATCAACGGCGAGCACTGGTCCAGTTTTACCGATCTGCCCTGGGGATGGGTCTATACCGACCCGGACAGCTTCGGCTACGGGCGGCCGGCATCGCACCCGGCGGTGGCATATGAGCTGATCTTCTGTCTGATCTGGGCCGGAGTGCTGTGGCTGATGCGGGACCGGATCCGGCCCCGGGGAATGCTGTTCGCGCTGTTCTTTGCGGGTTACTCGGCCGGGAGGTTTTTCATCTCGTTCGTGCGGGAGGAACAGAACACCTACGTGTTCGGTTTCAACGAGGCGCAACTGGTGGCGCTGGTGATCATGCTCGTTACGGTGCCGCTGCTGATCTACCGCGCGCGATTGGTCAGGACCTCGGCGAGCGGACGGCCACGCACCACGGGGGAATCGGACGATTCCTAGCGCGCTTCCTGCTTGAAATCGAACCAGGCGCACCGGGGAACTCGCCGCATCGCACGGTCCTCAGGAGCCGAACTGACGCCGATGCAGGTACGCCTCAGGTTGGGCGATTTGTCAAACGGCGGGACGTAGATCTTCGATACGCAGATAGGTCCGGCTTTCGCCTCGGTAGCGGTCTTCCGCAATCTGGTAAACCAGATCCACCGATGGGTAACCCGGCCAGTCGGACGGGTGATTCCAGGACAAAGCATCGGCGGTGCGGCCACCGCTGGAGACGTTGAGCTTGAGGTGCTGACCCTGTGCGCCGACATACCCCCAACCGAGGACGCTGACCCGCCGGGTTAAGAACACGGGAGCAGGGTTTTCCTTGCCGAAGGGTTGCAGTCGCGCGCATAATTCGGCCAGTTCCGGGCTGAGCACCTGGTTGAGGGGACCCTCAGCGTGAATCTCCAAGGTGGGTTCGGGTTCGAATAGCCCTATTTCCGAATTTGCTATGCCTTCCAGCCGCTCCGCCACGTGCGCGAAATCCACATTTCGCACGGTGAAACCGGCGGCCGCGGCATGACCACCGTAGCGAACCAACAGATCGCTGCAACGGGCGATAGCCTGGATCAGATTCAAACTGCCGGGACTGCGGGCGCTGGCCACCAGGTGATCGTCATCGGCACGTGCCAACGCCACTGCGGGGCGATTGAAAGTCTCCGCAAGCCGGCTGGCAACAAGCCCGTTGATGCCGGGGGTGAAAACATCGTCGTGAATAACGATTATGGCGGGGGTGCGCCGGAGGGCGAGAATGCGGTTGATCGCTATCTCACATGCCGCGCCGGTGAGATCCCTGCGTTGGGTGTTGTACTGTTCCAACTGAGCGGCCAGACGGTCAGCCTCCCTGGAGTCCTGAGTCAGCAATAGCCGGAGGGATGTTTCCGGGTGGGCCATCCTTCCGGAGGAGTTGAGGCGAGGCGCGATACGGAACGAAACATCCTCCGCACGGATGGGTCTGCCCTCCAAGTTGACGCGCCGGAGCATTGCCCTGAGTCCTGGCCTGCGAGTGCGCGCCAGCGCGTCCAGGCCATTCTGGACGAGATAGCGGTTCTCGTCCAATAGCGGAACCAGATCTGCGACGGTACCCAACGCGGCAAGCTCCAAAAGGGAAGGGTCCGGCGGCCGGTTGGTGAACTCCAGCAGCGCCGTGGCAAGCTTGTAGGCTATGCCGGCGCCGCAGAGTTCCGGATACGGATAGACGTTTCCGGGCATTCGGGGGTTCACGATAGAGAGGGCTTCGGGGCGACGGTCAGGCGGAACGTGATGATCAGTAATGATCACGTCGGCCCCAGACTCGCTGGCCCGCAATACGGAGTCGGCATCGCTGATGCCACAATCGACCGTGACGATCAGGGTGGCGCCCTGGTTGACCAATTTACGGACCGCCGTTTCGGTCATGCCGTGACCTTCAGCCACGGGGTGCGGCAGATAGGGAATGACCGCCGCGCCGAGCCTGGTCAGGGTTTCGGTCAATATGGCGGTACCAGTGATCCCGTCAACGTCGAAATCGCCGAACACCGCCACTTTTTCGCCGGAGGAAGCGGCGGCAGCAAGGCGGGGAACGGCGGAGGCGATTCCAGACAACAAGTTTGCCGGGTAGGGCAGTCCTTCCGGATGCAGGAATCGGTCGAAGTCCCGGGATGTGCCGATACCGCGGGACAGGAGAAGCTGGACCGCGGGGCTCGAGAGGTCGGAGGGCAACCTGTGGCCTTCAACGGCCGGCGGCGGCAACCATCTTCTGGGCGGCGTTGAGGGCGCCACCGGGATCACAAACCCGCGCGGGTGAGCACTATGACGGAGTTATGTCCGCCG
Source organism: Dehalococcoidia bacterium (assembly GCA_022823105.1). Taxonomy (GTDB): domain Bacteria; phylum Chloroflexota; class Dehalococcoidia; order Lucifugimonadales; family UBA3495; genus Bin87. The sequence goes on along the minus strand of JAJDXU010000169.1, from coordinate 3,900 downwards.
AAACCAAATGAGTTGCTCAGCACCACGTCCAGGTCAGCGGGACGGGCGGCATTGGGCACGTAGTCCAGATCACATTCGTCGTCCGGATCGTCCAGGTTGATGGTCGGAGGCATGATGCCTTCACCGAGGGCCACCGTGCACAAGGCGGCTTCCAAAGCACCGCCGGCTCCGAGCAGGTGGCCAGTCATGCTCTTGGTGCTACTGACCGGGATGCGATAGGCTTCATCACCCAATGCCAACTTCAATGCCTTGGTTTCGTGCCAGTCATTCAGCGGGGTGGAAGTGCCGTGAGCGTTCAAATAGTCGACATCCGACGGGTCGAGATGGGCGGTTTCCAGGGCGGCAGTCACGGCGGCGGCTGCGCTTTGCCCGGTGGGATTAGGTTCGGTGAGGTGGTGGGAGTCGCTGGTTGCCGCATAGCCACGCAATTCGGCGAGGGGTTCCGCTCCTCGCGCGGCGGCATGGTCGGCGTTTTCCAAGACCAACACGGCCGCGCCTTCGGCCAGCACAAAGCCATCTCGATGCCGGTTGAACGGTTGGCTGGCGCGCCGGGGATTATCGTTTTGACGGGAGAGGGCGCGAAGGGCATTGAATCCGGCGACACCAAGAGGAGTAATGGGAGCCTCTGCTCCTCCGGCCAGGACGACCTCGGCTCCTCCATTGCTGATGAGCTCCCAGCCTGCGCCAATGGCATCAGCGCCGCTGCTGCATGATGAGGTTATGCAATAGTTGGCGCCCATCGCACCGGTTACCATGGAGACCTGGGCGGATCCCATGTCGGCGAGCATCATGGGGATGAGAAAAGGAGAAACGCGGCGAGGGCCGCGTTCCAGCAGCACCTGATGCTGTTCGGTAAGGGTGCTGAGCCCGCCAATGCCGCTGCCGATGACCACGTGGACACTGTAACGGTCCATCTCACGGGGTTCCAATCCGGCCTGCCGGCAGGCCTCCTGGGCGGCTACTGCGGCGAACTGAGCGAAGCGATCCATGCGTCGAGCGTCTTTACGATCGAGGTAATTCTCGGGATCAAATCCCTTTACCTCGGCTGCGAAGCGGGTATCGAAAGACTCAGCGTCGAAGCTGGTGATGTAATCAATGCCGGATTGTCCGGAAACGACGCCGTCCCAACTGTCAGTCATGGTCAACCCCAAGGGGCTGACCATTCCCAAACCGGTGACGACGACTTTCCGGGTGGGCGAACCGTTGCTGGGCATCCTAACGGGCCCGATTAGGGTTGCGTCGCTGATTCGAATCGAGAACGTCGTTCAGCATTTCAGTGACTTCGTTGACGCGGGCAGTGATGCCGGCGGCAACATCCTTGCTGCCGGCGTCGGCGCGCTCGGAATAGTTGCGCACCGCCTCGGAACTTTCGTTGATCCTGATGCGCAGGTTCTCCATGAAATCGGCGCCCATGTTGGACAGGGGCTGGCTCACGGTACGGAGCGTTTCCGCCATCTCAGTGACCTTGAGATGGAGATTTTCGCCGAACTCCTTGCCGGCCTGCTGGGCCTGGTGTGACCAGGTGCGCATGGTTTCGGTGGTCTCGGACAGATCCTGAACGCTACGGGCCTGACGCATGCGGTAGTTGCCAAGGATGCGGAAGATCCGGCCGTACAAGTCATCGATGGACGTGAGTTTCGAGTTGTACCTGTCGAACAACTCGCGGCTTTCGGCCATGTTCCAGCGCTCATCTTCGTGGACGAACTGGCGCCCCGTGTACAACTCATAGGGCCGCATTTCGCCTTCTTCGAGGGGTCGGCCATCGGCATTGAGCGGTTTCAAACTCCAGTTGGAGGTGGCCGGCAACGGTGTCAGGAGGTTGGCGGTCTGGTAGCGGCTGTGCTGGGTGACCCAGTCGGCGAGGGTCATAATGGATTCTTCGGTGTCATAGGGCAGACCGATGATGGTCATGGCAACGACGGAGAATCCCTCCTCGTTGAGATGGACGAGATCCCGTTCCATCTGGCCCGGTTCCTGGCGCTTGCGGACGGCAGCCAGGCTTTCAGCGTTATTGGACTCCACGCCGAGGTACAGCATCTTGACGTTGGCGGCGAGAAGCGCGCTGGCCAGCTCGTCATCCTGTCCGATTTCGGCACGGGCCTGACAGATCATGTTCATGGAATCGGTGCGGCCCCGCCAGCTCTGCAGGCGTTCCAGGCGTTCGTTCCTGAACTTGACCGCGCGCAAAGGAGGGGTGTGCAAGTCATCGGAGATGAAGACGTTGAACTTGCCGTTGCGACCGGTGTGGATCAGGCCGTCCGCAGCCAACTCCTCAAGCTGCTCGAGACGCTTGAACTCGGTTTCCCGACTCACAAGGCGATAGCCCAGGAACTGCTGGATCACCTGGCAGTACGAGCAGTTTTCGGTGCATCCGCGCACGGTCTCGAGGACGGCGCCAGCCATAGGGTTGCCGGGGGACAGTCCGCGAATGGAACGGAAATCTGGGAGCTCCACGAAGTCGGGAGCCACCAGGCCCTTGCGCCGCGTAACCACTACCTGCCCGTCCCGCTGGTAGGTGATGCCGGCAACGTGGTCCAGATATTGGTACCTGCGGTCATCACGGAAGGTGAGAAGTATGTCGCACAATTGGCCAATGATGTCCTCGCCTTCGCGATTGACGATCACGTCGAAGTCGCCTCGCGCGAACGCTTCTTCGGCCAATGGGCTCATCTGCGGGCCGCCGCCCAGTATGACCAAGTCAGGGTGGAACTGGCGGGCCTGCTTAGCGAGTTCGTAGGCGCGGGGTGTCTCGTTGATGAGCGCCGTGATCATCAGGACGTCGACACCGTCGAGGTCCTTGTCAGGGTCCATTCGACCGAGGCGGTCCTCAAACCAGATGTCGCGCTCGTAAACGTACGGCCCTTCCCATTGGGCGAGGGCGCCTGATAAGAACAACATTCCCTGGCGGGGAATGGCAATGTATTCGAAATTGCCGCCTGCGGAGGCAGGCTGGACCATCATTACCCGACGGGTGCGGTCGCCCTTGGGTTGAATGGCGACGGGTGAAATGGTGGCCGGGGTGCCGTCGAATTTTTCGTCGATCAAAGGTATGGCGGTCATCAGGTCACGTTCTCCAAACACCGAGACACGAAGTGGCGATCCTGAGCGGACTCACGGAGACCATAGTCGGTAGAGTAAATGGGACTCACAAAGGGATTTGATCCGGCGCTCCACGCATTATACAACATGGGATTACGGCAAGTATGTGAGCGAAACGGTAGGGCGCGAGATTTTCTTATGATTTTGAAAATTCCCAACAAGATTATAACCAAATCCGGCCACCGTGTCCTCCCTCTCTGACTGACTCTGACTGACGCCCCAGGGCAATCGCATTTGGAATTTTGACGCTCGTCACTCAGGCGCAAACCGGAGTCCAGAGTCCACTGAATAAAGACAGCGAGCGCGAAAATGCCGATTTCAGGCACTGGATACCGGCGCGCCGTAGGCGCATCTCCGACTTTCGCCGGTATGACGGTGGGCGGCAGAGCCTTATACAGGGGCCAACAATTGAAATGCGATTGCCCTGACTGACGCCCAACGTCATCCGATCGTAGCAAAACCAAATAGTATGGGCGGCACGGCACGTTGACGAAGATGCCGTCCAGTCCTGGGACGTTCGCTTCTACCGCGGCCGGCTCCGGCCGGCCACGGCATTGGTGGTGGTTTGGGTTCGATGGTAGTCTGCTGCCGGTTGTTTCAGCGCAGCGGGGGCGGGTTTGAGAGCCGCCCTACGATGGGTTTTTGTGGATGATGGGTTGGTGTTCGGCGGTTGGCTCCTTTGGTGGTTGGGGTTTGTTGTGGTTTGCCGGATTTTGGTGTCTGCCAGAGGTGATGTTTCGATGGTCGCTGTCAGCCCCACGGCCGGGGGTTTACGCATGGAGTTTTGACCACTGTGAGTTT
>JAJDXU010000455.1 GCA_022823105.1 Dehalococcoidia bacterium | reverse complement strand
GCGCCGGTATCCAGTGCCTGAAATCGGCATTTTCGCGCTCGCTGTCTTCATTCGGTGGACTCTGGACTCCGGTTTGCGCCTGAGTGACGAGCGTCAAAATTCCAAATGCGATTGCCCTGGGCGTTCAATATCCCGGTAGCGCATCCTCAATCAATCCGTTATATTCTGCGGGATTCTAACCCCCGGAGCGCGCGTCCGATGCAGGAATTGAGGCCCATCAACCCCGACGAGTTCGTGCGGTGGATGCGTACCGAGTCGCGGGCCCACGGCAACCGCTTCAACCACGACCCCGACGAACTGCGGCCCCACTTCGACCTCGACCGTTCCATTGCAGTGGTGGAGGATGGCGAAATCGTCGGCGGGTCTCACTCACACCTCCTCGAGATGTCCGTCCCAGGCGGCGTCGCCACCGTGGCCGGCGTCTCCAACGTCGAGGTGCAGCCCACCCACACGCGCCAGGGCATCATGACCCGCATGATGCGTTACCAGATTGACGGCATCCATGAACGCGGCGAACCGCTGGCTGCGCTGTTCGCCACCGAGAGCGCCATCTACGGCCGCTTCGGCTACGGAGTGGGCTCCGTTCACGAATGGTGGACCCTCGAAAGACACCACAACGCATACGCCCGCACGCACGAGAGTCCGGGCCGGATCGTCTTCGTGGACCCCTCCGACATCGCGGAACGACTGCCCGATGTATTCCGCCGCAGCACTGAGGGACGGCCCGGCGTTTTCCAGCGGGCTCCGCACCACTGGGACCGCGACTCACGCGACCCTATCCACTCCCAGGGTGGCCCCGGCGGCGTGTTCTACGCCGCCTATATGCAGGACGGCCGGATCGACGGCTACGTCAACTACCGCACGCAACGGCCCGCCGTCATCGTCAACGAGCTCATGGCGGCCACCCGCGAAGCGTCCGCCGCGCTGTGGCGATTCTGCTTTGACCTCGACCTCCACGAACGCACCGAAGCTGTCCGGCGGCCCGTGGACTATCCCATGCCCTGGATGCTGGCCGACCCACGCCGATTGCAGCGCTCCACCCGCGATGGCCTCTGGGTTCGCATCGTTGACGTCGCTGCCACCCTGGAACTGCGCCAGTACATGGCCAATGACCGTCTCACCCTGCGTGTCGAGGACGATTTCTGTCCGTGGAACAGCCGTTGCTACGAACTTGACGGCTCGCTCGAAGGCGCAACCTGCCGTCCCACGGCCGGCTCACCGGACATTACCATTGCCGTCGCAGGACTGGCCTCCGCTTATCTCGGGGCTACGTCGTTCACCACACTCTCCCACGCCGGACTCGTCGACGAGCACACGCCGGGCGCCCTGCTCCGCGCCGACCGCATGTTTGCCGTCAGACTCAAACCCTGGACGCCCTACAATTTCTGAATTCGCCGGCCCGCCTGACACGTGGGGGCGAATGACTATTCGCCCTTACATACCTCGCTAGTCGGCGGATTGTTCGCAATTCAGCATCCACTGGACCCCGAACCGGTCGGTGCACATGCCGAAATAGGCTCCCCAGAACATGTCCGCCGGTTGCATCGCAACGGTGCCGCCCTCCGACAAGCCGGCAAACAACCGGTCCGTCTCCTCTCTGCTCTCCAGATGGATGCTGATCGAATAGCCGTTCCCCAGGTTGGGCGGCTCGCCAAAGGCCGAACACACGTCGCTGCCCATCAACTCGCTCTCACCGATGGGCAACGATACGTGCATAATCCAATCTTGCTCCTCTACGGCAATCGGCGGCATGTCGGGAGGACCATCCGCATAGGTCGACAGGAATGTGAACTCCCCGCCAAACAGCGAACGATAAAATTCAAAGGCGCTGCGGCAGTTTCCGCCAAAATTCAGGTACGTGTTCAGTTGCATTGTCTAACTCCATGTTGATGTTGCGCGCTGCATAGAATCCGAGCGTGCCGGCAATCGGGCTCTGGGTGATCACGACGTTGCCAGTCAGTTACTTGAAAGTTTGAACTGACACCACCATCGCGGCCACGTGCCAATATTCGACCACTCTGCGCAACCGGATGAAATCTAGCGAGCCCCGTTCCCGTAGGAGTCGGGAGCCTTCACGCCGTGGAAGATGGAATATTCTGATATGACCTCGTCGTGCCCGTCGATCCTCGCCCACACCATTATCGAATAAACACCGTCGCCGTGCCGGTCGAGGACCTTGCTGATATTGGCGGTTACAGCGAATTGCGTGCCACTCGCCTGCCATTTGCTCGCAGTGACCCAGGGTACCGTGATGGCTTGGCGTTGCATGGATTGGCTCGTTGCATAGGCGTCCTGCCATGCCTGGTGTGCCTCTTCGTATGAACCGGGTCCTGGGGTTTCCGCTGGGACATCGTATGGGTCCGGGCACGGATCATGCGTGGTCTCGAATTCGTGCGTGGTCCATTGATACCCTCCGGACAGTGGTTCCCGGAGACTCGCCACCAACACGCCGTAGTCATAGCAGTAGGTCCGCGCGACTTGCCCCCTGGTCAGCCGATGCGGTGGAGGATCGTAATATATCTGCACACCCAGATCCTCCGCGTGGCCGAATCCCGCGCCGTTCCGGGTGTTCCCTGCCATCGTGAGGCTACCGTGCGCAATTTGAGGGATTACGTCGTAGTGTACATAATCCCTTTCAAAATGCTGGTACATCGCCGTGTTGTAATCGTCCCACGCCAGGCCGATATTGACCATCTTGTGCCGAGGATCAAGGATGTTGCGACGATGGCCGGGGCTCTGCATCCAGATTTCCATGGAACGCTGGATCTCCTGTCGAATCCCCTGGTTAGCTTGATAGAAGTCGGAGGCCTTGATGCAATAGTCCAACCCCGAGCCGTTCTCGCCGTTGGACTGATACCCGCCGGCTAGGCTGTATCGCATGTAGGGTTTCAGGCCGTCCATGCCCCAGTGGCCGGAGAAACAGTTATCCAGTGCCGCTTCCGCATGCACCTGCGCAGCTATGTTGCCGCCAAGCGTCACAACGCCCACGCCTGCGTTCCGGCGTTCCGCGTTGATGAGGTCAAGCATGAAGCGTTTCGCCTCGATGTGTCGCAAGTCGGGCGATGCGACCGACCCGGTTTCAGGATCTCCGGCTGGCATTGGCGTTGCCGCCGCTGTCCTTGTGGGAACCGGCGCAGCCGTCGGTGCCGGTTGCTCACGTGAGAGCGCCGTCGCAGGTGTGACGTCGGTAGTCACCCCGCCGCAGTGCTCCGCGACCAGCGCCAGAATGTCCTCTACGCTCTGCCGGCCATCGGCAATCGCCGACGCTGCGGCCCGCGCCCGGAATTCCCGGTCTGCTCCGGAGTACTGGCCGCCGCAATTGGCGAACGCATCAACGACTGCCTCCCGGGCTGAGGACGCCGGGACCGTCGGCGCAATGGTCGGCGACGCCGTCGGTGGCGGCAATGCGGCGCCGGTCGGCGCTCCCGCCGGGGGTGGCGATCGGTTGACCGCCGCCGGATTGGTGGACCCGTCGGACTCCTGTGGAGCGGGGCTCGGGTCCGGTTTTTCGGGCTCCGGCTCTCCGATGTCCTCCCGCGCCTTGTCGACAACATCAGCGACTGAGACGGGCTCATCGCCCATGTACAGCATCACCCCGTAAACGATCGCGCCGCCGGCGACCGCCGCCAACAGCGCGACGACAACGATTTTGCCCATGATTAGGGTTCGCTACTCCTCCTCCGGATGCGTCGTGATGAACCGGCCGGCCCGCGCCGGATCAATATGCGGCGCCCTGACCTCGACGCCCGCCTGTTCTTCCTGCAGCCGTACCGTTACGCTGCTGTCCGATTCGGCCCAGCCGCGGTTCATCGCGTGCAATGCGATCTGCTCGGCCAGCGTCGACATGGGCATCGGCACGTCGTACTCGCGGGCCAGCTCCGTCGCCAGCGAAATGTCCTTGTACGCCAGGTTCAGCGCGAAGCTCGCCGGCTCAAACTCTCCTCGGAACATCGTGCGCACCAGCCCTTCGTGCAGCACACGCATCCGACCCAGCGAACCGCGCCGCACGCACTCCCACAGCGCCTCCGGCTCGACTCCGGCTTTCACTCCCAGCGTCAGTCCCTCGGCGATGGCCTGCCTCACGCTGTGCCCGATCATGTTGTGCACCAGTTTGGCCACGCTCCCCGCGCCGATCTCGCCGGCGTAGAACACCTTGTCGCCGAACGAATCCAGGATCGGCTTCACTCGCTCGAACACCTCACGGTCGCCGCCCACCATCACCGCCAGGTTGCCCGACGCTGCCCCGGACTTTCCGCCGCTGACCGGTGCATCCAGCACGTGGCAGCCCTTGGCGCGGAATTTTGGCTCAATCTCCCGAATCAACGTCGGTCGGCTGGAAGAGAGATCGATGTAGACCCCGCCGGGCTTGATGCCTTCCAGCACTCCCTCAGCGCCCGTCGATACGGCTTCAACCTCGTAAGGTCCGGGCAGCGAAGTAAACGTCACATCGCTCGCGGCCGCGACCTCCGCCGGAGTGTTGGCCAGGCGCGCTCCGCCCTCCAGCAGTGGCAGCGCCGCTTCCTCCCGCAGGTCGTACACGATCATCGGGTAGCCAGCCCTCTGAACGTTTGCGGACATGCCGCCACCCATGTTTCCCAAACCAATGAATCCTACGGTTTCCATAACTTGTTTCGCTCCATTCAAGTCGGCCTCGGCCATAATGCACTTGCCAGTATACCGACGCTCCAAATCCCTGTCATAAACTTGCGCTGACGCCCAGTTCGTCCCGCGTTACGAAACGCTCCGCCGTCGACGTAACGCGGGTCCAAGGCGGAGAGGAATATTGGCCGGCTCAAAAATACAGGCGCCTCAGGAAAGTTCATCCCCTGATGCGTGGCCCTCTTGCGTGTCGCTTTATTTGTTCGCCATATTCGGGATTTGCGGGATCTTAGATTTGGCGGGATGCGGAGGATTCCATCACAACATGACCCCAATAGCACCAATCTGCATATCTACAAAGCCTTGATTCTGACGATTCTCCGCCGCAGACTGAGTGGCGGTGGAGAGTCCATCCCGGCTTGTCGCGCCGGGCTCCGGGTGCTAAACTTTTGCCAACCCGCAACCCATTTCGATCTGCGATGTTGACTGCCCCCGACGCGTCTCCCGTCGGTATTTTTTTGAACGCTGACCCCAGGCTGGCCGACTTGCTCTGCCAAGTTCAAGCATTGGCCGGCAAATCCGGGGTTTCCGCTTATCTCGTCGGTGGACCAGTCCGCGACCACCTCCTGGACCTGCCGGTCAACGACCTCGACATCTCTGTTGTCGGCAATGCTCCGGCGCTGGCAGCCCGTCTTGCTGAGTCCACCGGCGGCCGCCTCACGGTGCATCCGAGGTTTGGAACTGCTACCGTCGCAGTGCAGGGCGTTGCTGTTGACCTGGTGACCGCCCGCCGGGAGACCTATCGAACTCCGGGCGCACTGCCCGATGTCCAAGCCGGCGACATATTCGACGACCTCGCCCGCCGCGATTTCACCGTCAACGCTATGGCGCTGCCGCTTACCGGCGATACCGCCACGCCGCTGGACCCCCACGGCGGACGATCGGATCTTCGGGATCGCGTAATCCGCATCCTGCATCCGGCAAGTTTCCGCGACGACCCCACCCGCATCATCCGCGCCATCCGCTACGCCGCGCGTTTGGATTTCCAACTCGCCGGCGACACTCGAACCGAGCTCAAAGCGGCATTGGACGCAAGCGCACTGTCCACCGTCTCCGGCGATCGCCTGCGCCACGAATTGGACCGTCTATCCCGGGAGAGCAACCCTCTCCCCGCATTACGCCAGGCCGATGAGCTGGGAGTTCTGACTGCCCTGCACCCGGCCCTTTCTGTCGGGCATATTCCGGCTGCGGCCGGTAAGGATTCGCCGGAACCCCTGTTTTGGCTCGCCCTCCTGGTGTGGCCCCTCTCTGCCAGCCAGTCCACGGCTTTCGCCGCCCGCATCAATGCTCCGGCCGAGTGGTCGCGCGTCATTGCCGATACCGCCCGGCTGGTGGGGAGGCTGCCTCAACTCGACGAACCAAACCTCTCGCCGTCCCGCGTTTGCGCGTTGTTGGACGGCCTTGCGCCCGAAACCCTTGCCGCCGCGAGAATGCTCGGATCCGGCTCAACCGCCGCATACATCCGGAGATATCTGGAAACATGGTGGAGCGTCGCGCCTATTCTGCGCGGCACGGACCTTCTCGAGCTCGGCGTCGCGCCCGGCCCCGCCATTGGCGAGACGTTGCGCGCCCTCCGCAAAGCGCGGCTCGATGGAATAACTCAAACTCGCCAGGACGAGGAGGACCTGGCGCGCCAATGGTCATCCGCGTCAAATTGATCCAATTGCAATCATACATTCCAAGGCAATCACATAGGTCGATTGCACTGTGAGGTAGTGAAGTGGCAACCGCATTTCAGATTCCAGGCCCCGTATATTGCGTCGTCTGCAACGAAGAGCTGGACGGCCCCCATCGCTCCACCTGCCAGATGTGCGGGGGACCTTTCCATCAGCCCTGGCTTCCCGACAACGATTCGCCCCGGTGCGGGCGGGTCGCCAGCCACGACGAGACCTTGGCCGTCGTTTTCCTTTGCCGCGACTGTTACGACAATCGCAGACCACCCAGCCAAAATTGAGGAGCAACAACCACCGATGAAAGCCGTCTACATCGAAGCCCACGGCGACGTGGATGTCCTGCAGTACGGGGACCGCCCCGACCCATCTCCCGGGCCGGGTGACGTAGTCATCCGCGTCGGCGCCAGCGCTCTCAATCGCCTGGATATTTTCACCCGCGAAGGCCAGCGCGGCCTCGAACGCGAATTTCCGCCCCCGCTGATCCTCGGCGGCGACACCGCAGGCGAGGTCGTCGCTGCCGGCTCCAACGTCTCCAGCCTGTCGGTCGGCGACCGCGTGGTTGTGAATCCTCGCCTCAGTTGCGGCGTATGCCAGTGGTGCGGGTCAGGACGCGACGACCTGTGCCGCCGCTCGCGTTTTCTCGGCACCGCCCTGGACGGCAGCTATGCGGAGCTCGTTGTCGTGCCCGAGGTCAACGCCCACCGCCTCGAAGCCGACGTGTCTTTCGAAGATGCCGCCGCCATTCCCACCACCTACCTGCCGGTGTGGAACATGGCCGTGCGCCGCGCCGCCCTGCAGCCCTGGGAAACCGCCCTGGTGTTCTCGGCATCGGCCGGCGTGGGCGCCGCCGCCATCCAGGTGTTCAAAAACGTAGTCGGCGCAACCGTGATCGCCACCACCAGCACGCCTGAAAAGGCCGAACAGGCACGGCAACTCGGCGCAGACCACGTCATCAACTACAACGAGGAGGACATCTCCCAGCGCGTCCGCGAAATCACCGGCGGCGCCGGCGTTGACCTGCTGGTAGATCACGTGGGCGCGGACGTGTGGTCCCACGGGTTCCGATCCCTGCGCGCCGGCGGCCGCTACTGCATCTGTGGCGCTACCAGCGGACTTCGCGCCGAGTTGCACCTTGGCCTCCTGTTCAGCCGCCAGATCGAAATCTACGGCGGTTACATGGGCTCACGTGAGGACATGCGCCAGATCGTCACCAGCCTCAACCGGGGCGTCATCAAGCCTGCCATCCACCACACCTACCCGTTGGCCCAGGCCGCCGAGGCTCACCGCGCCATGGAGGCCACCAACTTCTTCGGCAAGCTACTGCTGCAACCCTGAGGCGGCCGAGAGCCCCCTTCGGATCCAATACCGCATCGCGGGCGCCCGGTCTCCACCGCAACGTCATTGGAGAGGGCGCGAAAATAATCCCTGCGCGGCATCCATAATCGACGAGGCGGCGGGGGTGATCCCTGCGGCCGCGGCCCCTGAATCACGGAAAGCGCATGCGTCAGAGTCATCACGTCCGGTGGCCGGGCTTGCCTGTCGGCGCGCTACGGGGGTCCCAGCGCCCCCGACCGGTGAATCAACCGGTTGGATCGCGGCCGGTCAACCGCCCCAGCAGTCCTTCCAGCCAGCCGGGTTGGCGGGCGGTTTCGGGCTCTTCCTCGGTCGGTTCACCTACGATGACCACGGTATGGGCCGCAAGGTCGTAGAGTGAGCGTCGCCGTTCCCGGTCGATCAATACCAGGCCACCGACACCAATTGCAAAATGAGCCAGAACAGGGGATACGCAACGATGATATGGAGCCCGCCGCGCGCAGCTTTCTGCCAGGTGCGCATCCGCCGACCTGTCGTCGCGTCCACGATGTGCGCCCCCGCCACCAGGTGCCCCAGCGAACGTCCCCAGTTGAAATAGAACAGGCCGTACATGCCTGCCCCGAGGGTATGAGCGAGGCCCACGTCATCAACGATCCAGATGTCAATATCCAAGCCAGCGAAAGACTCAAACCCCACGATGTACAGTATGAGTTGCCACCATGACAGGTCCGGCCCGCTCAGGACGGCAAATAGCCCGCGCAGGGCCATTTGCACCAACCCGCTGGGGAAGCCCCCGTATATCGTGGTGAATCCCCGCTCCCACAGAGTGAGGGGGCGCAGTCCCGGCGACTCGGAAGGCAAGGTTAAGGCGTTCCCAGCAGCTCCCCAACCGCTGCGACCACGTCATCCAGCGGGACCATCTGCGCTTCCTCGGCGGTTCGCCTCCGCACCTCCACCGCAGACTGCCGGAGATTCCGCGGGCTCACCACCAGTCGCACCGGCAGTCCCATCAGGTCCGCGTCGTTGAACTTGACCCCCGCCGCAGCGTCCTCACGGTCGTCGAACAGCGTCTCGATGCCGGCCGCCCATAAACTGTCGTACAACTCCCCGGCAGCCTTGGCCACGCTTTCGTCCGACATGTTCAAACCCACCAGGTACACCTGGTATGGAGCGATGGGAGGCGGGAACACGATACCCCGCTCGTCGTGGTTCTGCTCAATCGCTGCCGCCAGTATCCGGCTCACGCCGATGCCATAGCATCCCATCGTGATTGGCTGCTGCGTTCCTTCGGCGTCCAGGTAATAGGCGCCCAACGCTTCGCTGAAGAACGTCCCAAGCTTGAAGATGTGCCCGACCTCCACGCCTCGCGTGGACTCTAGCGTCGCGCCGCAACCGGCGCACCGGTGCCCGGGCTGGACCAGCGCAATGTCGGTGATGACGTCGGCCTCGAAATCTCGGGGATAGTTGGCGTTGCGGTAATGCGTGTCTGCCTTGTTCGCGCCCACCACGAAGTTTCCGCCGTTGCTGATCGACGGGTCCGCGATCCTGCGCATGTTGCCGATCCCGATGGCCGACGCCGATCCCGCGACCAGCCCGGCGGCCGCTACTTCCTCGTCGTCCGCGAGCCGCAGTTCGTTGCAATGCAGCGCGTTTTTGAGTTTGACCTCGTTCACGTCCAGGTCTCCCCGGATGGTCGCGAACACCACCTCACCGTCTGCCGCATAAAAGACGGCCTTCAACGTCTGCGCTTCCGGCACGCCCAGGTATTCGGCCAGGCCCGCGATCGTCTTGATGCCCGGCGTGCTCACCTCTTCCAGCGGCAGCGGGTCGGGCGTAAACAGGCTGGCATAAACCCCCTCCGCCTTTTCGGCATTGGCCGCGTATCCGCAACTTGGGCAGGTGATCACCGTGTCCTCGCCGGTAGGGGTGGGCAGCAGAAATTCGTGAGAGTCCTTTCCGCCGATTGCCCCGCTGTCCGCCTCCGCCATCACCACGGGTATGCTGCACCGGCTGAACACATTCCGGTACGCCTGCGCCATCGCCTGATATGAATCGTCAAGTCCCGCGTCGTCAGCGTCAAAGGAGTAGGCGTCCTTCATAGTGAACTCGCGAACTCGGACCAAACCGGCCCGCGGCCTGGGCTCGTCCCGGAACTTGGTCTGCATCTGGTACAGGATCACCGGCAGGTCGCGGTAGCTCTGCACGTTCCCCTTCACTATGTTGGTCACGACTTCTTCGTGTGTCGGCGCCAGCGCCAGCGGACGCCCGCGCCGGTCCTCCAGCGAGAACATGTTGTCCCCGAACGCCGCCGCTCGCTCGGTTTGCTCCCACAACTCCATCGGCTGCAACGCCGGCATCCGCAACTCCTGCCCGGCCGCGGCATCCATCTCCTCCCGCACGATCTGTTCGATCTTCTGCAGCGACCGCCACGCCAATGGCAGGTAGGCGTAAACGCCGGCAGCCACCTGCTGTATCAATCCTGCCCGCAGCATCAACCTGTGGCTCGCGGTCTCCGCCTCAGGCGGGTCATCCCGGAGAGTTCGAGTAACCAGTCGTGATATGCGCATAGGTCAGGAAAGGCCCTCGGTCAGCCAGGGGTTGATGAGTTCCACGCCGCAGTCCGTAAAATCGTTAATGTTGCGGGTGGCTACTGCCATGTCGTTAGAGCGGGCGATAGCGGCGATTTGAGCGTCGGGGATGTCGATATGAAGTCCGACTGCTCGGCGGTGAGCAGCTATGTCAGCGTATATCCATGCAGCGAAAGTGTCAAAAGGCAAGATGCGGTCGTTCAAAAAAACCCGGAGCATATAATCTATTCTTCCGGCGCGCTGATTGCGTCGACGTCCAGATGGCATGATGGCGATGCCAAAGCGTATTTCCGCCTCTGTTATAGCGGTAGTGAATATCTCGCCGGAATCCCGATCATTCCACCAGTTCAAAACTGCTGGATGCGGGCGTTCCTGGACCAGTTCCGATACGACGTTAGTATCCAGAATCGTCGCCATCGTCTTCGGAGTTTTTGAATCGAAACTCTATCGGCTCTCCCGAACTGCGTGGCGGATGGACGACTTCGTCGATGCCCAGGTCCTTGAAAAGCTCGTGGATAGCCGTTCCCATGTATTTGGGCTGTGGAAGCGTACCCGGCTGGTCCAAGGCTATGCGCAGAACGTTCAGCGCTTCCTCTTCGATCGTACGGCCATTGCCCGCAGCTCGCGCGCGGAGGCGCACCACTGATTCTTCGTCCAGATCGTCCAAGTTTATGCTGCCCACCGTGCCATCTCCTGACGGGGCCTTGAGTCATTCTAGCACGAACGCCGGGCCAATAGACTTTTGCAGGAAATCACGCTCCGGGGGACGACCGTTGCGGCAATTGAATCTCAACCGCGGCTTGCACAAAATCGGAAATCGAACCTACAGCCTCCGCACCGACCGTCGCCTGCCTACCCCATCGCGTTTACGTTCGCCAAGCCCAGTCTGAACTGCCCCAGGTTGTCGTACGCGCTGGTATTCACCATGAAATGTTGCGCCGCGGCGTTGATGTCCCGCATGCACCTTTGCAGAACCCGGTCGTTGTATATCGCGTTCCCGCCACCATACCGAAACGCTGTGGTTGCCACCTGGCATGCCACGTCCGTCGCGTACACGCAGGCCCCGCGCAAACGGAGTTGCCGCTCCATGTCCGGACGCTCGCCCCGCAGGCAGAACTCCCAGGCCTCCTCCAACGCCTCTCGGCAAAGCGCCCGCGCCGCCCGAAGTTGCTGGTCGCTCTTGCCCACGTCGTGCTGCAACGCTCCGCGCTGCGCGATCGTGGACGCCAGGTAACCCCGCTGGTACGAACCCGCCTGCAGTGAGATCTCGTCCAGAGCGCGGCGCGCCACGCCCAGAGCGAACGCCGCATGGTCGGGTGTCACGAAACCCGGGCGGCCCATCCAGAACATCGGCCCGCCTTTCCTGGGATCCGTAGACAGCAGGTCGAATGCCATGTCCTCCGAAACGAAATAATCCGTCAGTACGAAATCCCGGCTGCCCGTGCCCTGCAGTCCCATCACCTGCCAGTTGTCCAGGAACTGCACATCCTCAACCGGGCATGCCATTATCATGTGCTCCGGACCCGGCTCATCGTCCCTCACGATGCGGAACCCGGCCAGCAGCCAAGACGAATGCGCCGATCCGCTTGCGAACGGCCACCGCCCGCTCACCATCCATCCGGCGTCCGCCGGCGTGGCCAGCCCTCTGGGTATCAACGCCCCCGACGCGATCGGCATCCGCCCGTGTGGGAAAACTCGGGCCACGCCGGCGTCCGGAACGAACGCTCCGATCAGCGCCGCGCTCGTGCTGTTGATGAACGCGCACCATCCCGCCGACGAATTGATGTACGAAAGTTCGTCGATCAATTCCAGGTACAGCAGCGGGTCCACCTCCGGCCCTCCCAACTCCCGGGGCACTTTCAGCGAAAGCAAACCCTCGTGGTACAGGGCCACCACCGACGACCATTCCAGCGTCTCGGCCGCGTCGTTGGATTCGGCGTCTGCCTCCAGCGTCGGTCGAACCCGGTCGATCGCCTCGAGCAGGCTTTCCCTGAGGGCCTCCCGATCCTCCGGAAAATCGGGGATGCCCAATCCTTCCAGGGCCGTCACGTCAAACGGAGCTATGGTTTCTATTGTAGTGGTTGCGGTGGTCATGGGCGGTACAATCGAAAACCGGATCAACCTCCGTCAGGCTTCCGCGGGTGTCCTCTCAATCTCCTCCATCAGCGCGTCCAGCATCTCCGCCTCCGGCACGACCCGCACCTTCTCGCCCTTGCGGAAAATAATCGCTCGGCCGGCGCCCGCCGCGATGCCCACGTCGGCGTCCTTCGCCTCGCCCGGACCATTCACCTCGCAGCCCATCACCGCCACCTTGACGTTCTTGTCGGTGCCTTTCAGCAGCGCGTCCACGTCGTTCGCCAACTTCCGTATGTCCACGTCCGCGCGCCCGCAACTTGGGCATGCGACCATAACGGCGCCTTTGTCCCGTAGATTCAACGACTTGAGAATCTCGTAGCCCGCGATCACTTCCTCTACGCTGTCGTCGCTGAGCGATACCCTTATCGTGTCGCCGATCCCCTCGTAGAGCAGCACGCCCAGCCCAACGGCGGTACGGATGGAACCCGACTTTGCGGTTCCCGCCTCCGTGATCCCCAGGTGCAGCGGATACGGCACCATCTCGGACAGGCGACGATAGGCTTCCACGGTAGTGGGCACGTCAAATGCCTTCATCGAGATTTTGATCTGCTCGAAGTCCTGCTCTTCCAGCAGGCTGATTTCCCACAACGCCGTCGCCACCATGTGGTCCACCACGCTGTAGTCGCCCTCCTGCGCCTCACCCGCTTTCGGCAGACGGTTCACTAGGTCCATGTGGCGGGAGAACCCGCGCGTTCGCCCGATACCGCCCACCGGCGGAAGGCTGCCGAAGTTGACGCCGATCCTTATGGGAATGTTGCGTTCCTTCGCCGCCTGCACCACCTCCCGAACCTGGTCTTCGTTGCGCAGGTTTCCGGGGTTCAGCCGCAGGCAGTCCACCCCGCCGGCCGCGCATTCCAGCGCCAGTTGATAGTGGAAATGTATATCGGCCACCAGCGGAATGCTGATCTGCTTCTTGATCTCCGCCATCGCCTTGGCCGCTTCCATATCCGGCACAGCGGACCGGATGATCTCGCAGCCGGCTTCCTCCAGTTCGTGGATCTGCCGCACCGTGGCTTTGACGTCGCGGGTGTCCGTCTTGGTCATCGATTGCACCGTCACGTCGGCCCCGCCGCCGACCTTGACGCCGCCCACGTATACGGGCTTGGTAACTCGCCGTTTGGTCATAACCATAGTCGCACCGCCGTCGACGATTGTGCTAAATCTCACTCCATCGTCGCTCAATCATACACGATTGCCAACTCGCGCTGCCACCAAGCCGCGCGCCTCAACAGGGCCTTTGCAAAGTCCTGGTTGGTGGCCTTTCACCCCGAACCGTCATTCCGGCGAAAGTCGCAGATGCGCCTTTGGCGTGCCGGAATCCAGAACATCCCGATCACAACGACCTCCTGGATCCCCGCTTGCGTGGGAATGACGGATTAACTTCAAAAAGGCCCTGGCGCCTCAAGCGTACCCGCGCCGGCTTATCGTGAGGATCCGGATTCACGGGATTTCATCACTCGCCAATACGGCGATAACTTCATCGCACAAGGGCTCCCATCCCAACAATCCCCGATTCTCGAAATCCCTGGTCCCGACGCTTCCCCGTGGCAAACCGGGTACGCGGGTACGCGTGAGGACCTCGGCACGCTTGAATCGGCACGGGAGTTTGAGTACAATCGTTGCCTGCCGTTTGCACATGCGGGGCGTTTTTGCGTTGCCGCTGAATGGCTAATTCAAGCGGAGGAAAGGGTGATTGGATGTACTAGGTACGCACGTGCTGTTGGAACTCAAGGATTGCGACCCCCAGCTTCTGAATGACCTGCCGTATATCCGGCAAGAGCTGCTGAACGCGGCCCTGAAAGTGGGCGCACACGTGGTTGGGGAAAGTTTTCACCAGTTTGCGCCGCAGGGCGTGACTGGCATTCTGTCCATCGCCGAATCCCACATCTCCATACACACCTGGCCGGAGTTCGGATACGCGGCGTCGGACATCTTCACCTGCGGCGACCAGACGATGCCCGAGCGGGCCGCTGAGTCGATTATCCAGGCGCTTCGGTGTCAGGACCCGCAGATTACACAGATCCGTCGGGGCCTGAACGGTGCTCGAGTCGTCGAGTTCCAGGCTGCGGAGCTGGCGAGCTAGCGCCCGATCCCCAGGGGCTGGCGGGCCGTATCGGACCTGCCACCGGCGGGCGTCCCGGTTTTCCCGAAAAGGTTGAAACGTGGCCAGTTATCCGATGGAAGAGATCACCGGCAAGTGGGTGATCGAAACGGTGATGCCCGACCTCGCAATCATGCTGAAGGTCGACGATGTCCTGTATTCCGGCCAGACCGAATATCAACGGGTTGAAGTGGTGCATTCCGAGGTGTATGGGCGGAGTCTTCTGCTGGACGGCAAGACCCAGTCCACCGAACGGGATGAGCACATATACCACGAATCGCTGGTGCACCCTGCGATGTTGATGCATCCGGATCCCCGGTCGGTGTTCATAGGCGGAGGAGGCGAAGGCGGCACCCTGCGCGAAGCCCTGGCCCACAACACGGTGCAGCAAGTCGTGATGGTGGACCTGGACGAGCGGGTGGTGCAGCTGTGCCGGGAGCACTTGCCCCAACATCACCAGGGAGCCTTCGACGATGCGCGAACAACGCTGATCCACGACGACGCACGCAAGTTTCTTGAGAACGACAGCCGACAATACGACGTGATGATCATGGACCTGGTGGACCCGCTGGAGGGCGGCCCGGCGTACCTTCTCTATACTGAGGAGTATTACAACATCGCCCGGGCCCGATTGAAACCGGGCGGAATCCTGGTCACGCAGTCGGGGCCCGCGGGGTACCTCAGCCTGCACGAGTGCTTCACCACCATCATCAACACGCTGGGCAGCCTGTTTGATCATTCGCAGTCGTATCACGCGCACATTCCTTCCTTCATCACCCTGTGGGGATTCGGCATGGCGTCCGATCAGCCATTGTCCCCAATGAGCGCCGCCGAAATTGACCGTCGAGCGGCCAGCCGGATTGCCAAGCAGCTTCGGCACTATGATGGCGAGACTCACGCCGGCATGTTCACGTTGCCGCGGCACATCCGCGACGGCATCGCGAACGAGACCAGGATCAACCGGGACGATTCGCCGGTATTCATGGTCTGATTCCGGCGCATCAGATTCTTCTGACAGCAGGTGATTTCTCACCCATCGCCGGGTGCCCTATAATCGCAGTTGGATCCGGGCCGACCCCGAACGAACAGACCAAACTACGCCCCGCGTCCGGCGCACCGCGCGCGGGGTTAACGGAGAGACTGACCCTTATGATGATGCTTTTTTTGCGGGACGTTCCAGATAAGGCGCGAGCCGGAGAGGTGAAACGGGTTTCCCGCGGATACGCCCGAAACTACCTGCTGCCCAAGGGCCTGGCCGAGATTGCCACAGACGAAACGATGAAACGCCTGGACAAGGTCAAAGCGGAGGGCGATGCCGAGCGGGCCCGAGAGACCCAGGTCGTTGAGGAACTGGCTGAGGCCCTGGACAACCTCACGGTAACCATCCCCGGCCGGGTTACGCCGACGGGCCGCTATTACGGCGCCATCAGCGGAGCCAGGATCGCCGACGCCCTGGGCGAGATGCTGGAGCGGCAAATCGACCGCCGGATCACCGGCGCCGTTGAGCCGATCCGCGAACCGGGCGAGTACGAAGTCGTGCTCAACCTGTCCAGCGAGATTCGGGCCACGGTCAACGTGATCGCCTCCATCGAGGAGTAGCCAAAAGTGGTTGTCGCGCAGTACACCGAGCGGCAACTGCCCTACGACCACGACGCAGAAGCGGCGGTCCTGGGCGGATTGCTGATCGACAGCGAAGCGCTCCACCGGGTGATGCCCATCATCAAGCCGGAGGACTTTCACCGGGCGCGCAACCAATTCAGCTTCGAGGCCTGCGTGGCGGTGTCGCAGCGTGGCGACGCCATCGACCAAATCACGGTCGCCCGTGAGTTGCAGCAACGGGGCCGACTGGAGGAAGTGGGAGGTTTGCCCTACCTGGGGCAACTGATCGCCGAGACCCCAACGTCGGTCAACGTGGAGCATTACGCCGGGATTGTCGCGGACACGGCGGCCAAGCGCCGGATCATCGCGGCGGGCAACAGGATCGCGGAGATCGGATTCGAGGACTCGGACGACGCCGAGGACACGATGCGTCGGGCGGTGGACGTGCTTTTCAGCGTCCAGCCGGCAAACACGGAGCGGGGATTCGTTCCGTTGAGTTCGGTTCTGGACGTTTACCTGCAAGGCGACATAGGCGACGTTTCGCTGACCGACATGCCGCCCCTGCAAAGCGGGTACGCGGACCTGGACAGCCTGCTGGGAGGGATGCAGCGTTCGGACCTGATAATCGTCGGAGCCCGGCCCGGACTGGGCAAGAGCAGCCTGGCGTTGAACATCTGCGTAAACGCCGCAAAGAACGGGCAGACCTGCGGGATTTTCAGCCTGGAGATGAGCCGGGAACAGGTGGCGATGCGCATTCTGGTAGCCGAATCGGGCGTTGACTCGCACCGGCTCCGCCTGGGTCTGCTGTCGGAACAGGAGGAAAGCGTGATCGCCAACGCGGTGGGAGTGCTTTCCGGGTTGCCGATCTACATCGACGACACTCCGTTTCAGACCACGATGGAAATGAGGAGCAAAGCCCAACGGCTCAAAATGGAGCGCGGGCTGGACTTCCTGGTGGTGGACTACCTGCAACTGGTGCAGGGCCAGGGCAGCAGACGCGGCTACGGCGAAAACCGCGTGCAGGAAATCAGCGAGATTTCGCGGTCGCTCAAGGCGATTGCCCGGGACCTGGAGGTCCCGGTTTTCACCTGTTCACAGTTGAGCCGGGTGGTGGAGAACCGCCCGGGGCACAGGCCCCAGTTATCCGACCTGCGGGACAGCGGGAGCATCGAGCAAGACGCCGACGTGGTCATGTTCATTTACCGGGAGGACCGGAACTTCACGGAGGAGGAGTGGGAACAGCACGCTCCGGGCAGACCCTATCCTCGAAATATCGCGGAGTTGATTGTTGCCAAGCACAGGCACGGCCCGACCGGGAGTTTGCCCCTGTATTTCCGGGACACGCTGATGCGATTCGATGAGTTGATGCGCTACGACGAATCGGTGGCGTAGATGGCACCACCCGGGCGCCCGCAACCGATTCCGCGAGACGCCCGGCGGATTCCGGTGCCGGCGGTCGCGTTGGACGGCTGGCTCGCGGAGATCGATGACCCCGGCGAACTGAAAGTCACGCTGCGGATCGCGGGGTTGGTGGCCATCCAGGCCGGTCGCCGAGGTGTGCCTCCGTCTGTGTCCCTGGAGGAATTGCTGGACGATCGCACGCTCCGGCGGGCGGCCGGGCTGGGAAGCGAGGAATCCATTCGAGAGGCGTTGGCACGAGCATTGGCCCGGGGGTCGTTGGTGGCAGCCCGGGTCGGTGCCGAAACGCGAATTTGGGTGAACGACGAACGGGTGGCAGAATATCTTTCGCGGGCTGGCCTAACGGTGTCGGGGCCGTCGGACATCGCCGGGGTGTCGCCGGTATCAAGGACGGATGGCGCACTGCGGGAACGGGAGGCGAGCACTCAGTCTCGCCCAAATATATTCGCCCTCTACGAAGAGCACATTGGAACGTTCGGACACGGGATGGCGGAGCAGTTGCGCGCTGCGGAAGAGGAGTATCCGGCGCGGTGGATTAATGAGGCGTTCGCGATAGCCTCGGAGCAAAACGTGCGTAGCTGGGGTTACGTTCATGCTATCCTGCGACGGTGGCTGCAGGAAGGAAAGTCAGTACCTTCGACCACAGCCAAGGGACCGCAAAGAGATAATCGCCATGTCGATGGAAAGCTTGGGCACGATACTGCGCCGGATAGCCGCACGGGGTACATCGATGAGATCCGACGTCTTTACAGAGGACGCTTACCTTGGGAAA
>JAJDXU010000210.1 GCA_022823105.1 Dehalococcoidia bacterium | reverse complement strand
GGAGGAAGGACTCCTACCCCACAGCCGTTCCATGGACACCGTCAGCGAAATCGAGGAAGAGCGACGCCTGTGCTACGTGGGCATGACCCGCGCCAAGGAACGGCTTTACCTGCTGCGTGCCTTCCGCCGTCGCTATCCATCGGCCGGCGGCGTGTCCCTGCCGTCCCGTTTCCTGGAGGACATCCCCGATGAGTTGCTCGCCTCCCCGGGGGTGGAGCGTCCCGCCGGCACTCGCGCCGGCGCCTATTCCCTCAACCCCTCGGGTGATCGCCCCGGCCGCAACGCCGACGCCGTCATCGGCGGCGAATTCGCCACCCGGCGGCGCGAGACGCGCACCCGTCTCGGTGACGGCGATGGCCCGGCCAGCCAGGCCGCCCGCGGTCGCCTGCGCGGCAACATCGATGAGAAACTCACAGAGTGGGAGTCCAGCCGCTCCGTTTCCACCCGGCAACCCGGCCGGACCCCGCTGACCGTCGGCGAGATCGTACGCCACCGCGTGTTCGGCGAGGGTGTCGTACAGGAAGTCCAGGGCGCGGGAGAAACCGAGCAGGCAACCGTGGAATTCGGTGGCGACGTGGGTCTCAAGCGGCTCCTGGTTTCACTGGCCCCTCTGGAACGAGGTTGATCCGGCGAATTCGCGGCCCCCATTCGCGTCTCAACGCAACTTCGCGTAACCGATCACCGGGCCCGTCGCCCGTTGTCTGCCGTGCCCGGTTGGACGTTGGTGCCCTTCATGTCACAGGGTCAGTATGGGTAACGAATACGGTATGTGATAGCGAAATGACAGACCATTGCGCGCATCTTGTGTGCGTTTCACGTATGCAAATCCGCGTTGTTTGACATTTTGGGTCACTTTGACCTATCGTATCTCGGCTAATATACTGCCCCGCACTGTTTAGCCCCGGCATCGCCGGGGTACCGCCAAAGTTACCCGTTCGGAGGGACAAAATTGCATAAGCCTACGATACTCGCCGCCATCGCAGCCGTCGCGCTGCTGGTGGTTGGCGTCGCCTGCGGCGGAGCCGCGGAAGAGACTTCCGGCACGTCCGCGCCGGCCGCCGCCCCACAACAGGCTGCTCCACAGCAGCAGGCGCAGACGCAGCAACAACAGCAGACCCAACAGCAGGCTCCTGCCGGCCAGCAGCAGCCAGCATCCCAGCCGGCGACTCCCATCCCAACGGTCATCGCCACGGCCACTCCCAGCCCTACTAACACCCCCACCGCGGCCCAGGAGACCACCGCCATCGGCGGCCGCCTGCGGATCGCCACCATTCCCCCGGTCCAGCAGTTGACCGGCTCCTGGCTGGGCACCACCACCTCGGCCAACACCCAGGTGCGGCCCTTCACCGACCCGCTGGTCCACACCGACCGCTTCGACGGCTCGCTGGTTCCGGGCCTGGCCACCCGTTGGGAAGCCAACGAGGACGGCACCCAGTGGACCTTCTTCCTCCGCGACGACGTGGACTTCCACGGAGACTGGGGCCAGTTCACCGCCCACGATGTGCCGGTCAGTGCCCAGTTCATCGTCCGCGAGGACGCCATCGCCACCGACACCGGACTCTTCCGGGGACTGTTCGGCGACTCCGAGGAAGAACTCCTGACCAACATCGTGGCCCTGGACGACACAACCGTCCAGTTCAACTTGAAGACCCCCAACTCCCTGGTCGACTTCTTCGCCACCGCGCAGCAGGGCAACCTGTTCATCTATTCGAAGGACCAGTACGAAGCCGAGGGCATAGAGCAACTGCAGGAGAAGCCCACCGGCGTCGGACCCTGGGTCTTCGAGGAACGCACCATCGACGTGAACCTCCTCTACTCCCGCAACGCTGACCACTACCGCAGGTCTCCGTTCTTTGAGGAAATGGAGTTCGTCCTGATCCCTGAGGAGACCACCAGGTTGGCCCAGTTGCAGACCAGCGCCGTGCAGATCGGCGAGGTCAGCCGTGAACTGCACCTCGACGCCCAGGGCTCCGGTCTCGAAGTCCTCCAGAGTGAACTCCCGTCCATCCAGGTTGCCTTCATCATCGGCGGAATTTACAACCCCGAGGAGGCCGGCGCCTGCTTGACCGAGGAATTCCAGAACTGCTTCTTCCAGCCCGATGAGCCTCACCTGGATCCCCGCGTGCGCGAGGCTATCAACCGCGCCATCAACCGCGACGAGATCAACGAGCAGCTCTTCGGCGGCATCGGTCGCCAGCACACCGTCTGGGGTTACCACCCGGCGCTGCCCGGCTACAACCAGCGGTGGACTGAAGAGTTCGACGAAAAATATGGATTCGACCCTGAACGCGCCCGCGAACTCCTCCAGGAGGCTGGCTACGAAGGTTACGAGCTGACCCTGCTTCTCACCCAACTGCCCGGCGTTCCGGAAATGATCCCCATGGGAGAGGCCGCGTTCACCTACCTCACCAACATCGGCATCAACGTTACCTCCGAAGCCATCCAGTGGTCCGACTACCGCGCCAAGTATTACCGCCCCGGCAAGACCCATGGCACCATCGCCGCCACCCGCGGCACCTACCGTCCTGCCGAAATCACCCTCCGCTTCTACAACCGCAGCGGCGACGCCGGATTCTGGCGCACGTCCGTCGACCCCATGACCGACGCCCTCTATGACAAGGCAACCCAGAGCGTTGACCCCGAGGTCAAGGCCCAGGCCCTGCGCGACCTTGGCGACCTCAAGTTCGACCTCTACTCCGAGGTTCCCATCGTCTGGCTCCCCGCACAGATCGTGGTGGACCCCGCCGTCATCGGCGAAATGGTGTGGCCTGGCAACATCAACGCCAGCTTCACCCACACCGAATACATCACTCCGGCTTCTCAATAGGCCGGAGCGGAACCAACGAACCGTAGGGGCGACCATGTGGTTGCCCCTACGCACTGAAATATCAAGGTAACTACCCGTGCAGCGTTACATCATTTTCAGGGTTGGCCAGTCCATCCTCACCCTGCTGGTGCTCACCGTCATTGTCTTCTCGCTGGCGCGCCTCTCCGGAGACCCCCTGGACGTTCTGCTGCCGCTGGAAGCGACCAACGAAGATGCGGAACGTCTCCGGGCGGCATGGGGTTTGGACCGCCCATTGTATGTCCAGTACTTCACATTCATCGGCAACGCCGTCACCGGCGACTTCGGCGATTCCCTGCGTGTCCGTGGCCGCACCGCCATGAGCCTCGTGATGGAACGCCTGCCTAACACCGCAGCCCTGGCCGGCGTCGCCGTAGTGGTTGCCATCGTGATTGCCGTACCCATCGGGGTGCTCTCAGCGGTCAAGAAGGACACCCCCTTCGACTACCTCGGCAAGATGATCGCCCTGTTCGGCCAATCTCTGCCGGCCTTCTGGCTCGGGTTGATGCTGATGTGGGTGTTCGCGGCCCAGTTGGGATGGTTCCCCGTGTCCGGCAAGGAGGCGGGGCTCATTTCCTACATCCTGCCCGCCATCGCGATTGGATGGTTCCAGGTCGCCGCTCTCATGCGTCTGGTCCGCTCGTCCATGCTGGACGTGCTCGACACTGAGTACGTCAAACTGGCCCGCATCAAGGGCGTGCCCGAATGGAAGGTGGTGTGGAAACACTGTCTGCGCAACGCGGCGATCGCACCCTTCACGTATTTCGCCCTGATCATCGGCTCCCTGATGGTCGGCTCGGTGTCCATCGAGTTCGTCTTTGCCTGGCCCGGCGTGGGCCGCCTCGCCGTGGACGCAGCGGTAACCAAGGACTTCCCGGTGGTGCAGGCGGTCGTCATCACCTTCTGCCTGGTGTACATCATCGCCAATCTCCTGGTCGACATCGTGTATGCCTACGTTGACCCCAGGATTCGTTACAACTAGGAGCATCTCAATATGGCTGCGGAAAACCGCACTGCCGAACCACAGATGGCAGCCGCCGGAGCGCTCGATGCGCCGGCCGAACCCCGGAAGGGGCGAATCATTCGGTTCCTGGAGGAAGCTCGGCGCTACCCGCTTTTCCCCATCGCGCTTCTGCTCATCGTGCTGGTCATACCCGCCCTGTTCGCGGACGTGATCGCGCCTCATGACCCCAAGCTGGGCACCCTCAGCACCCGCCTCCTCCCTCCGGCGTGGATGGAGGGTGGCGATCCCCAATACCTGCTGGGCACCGACCGCGTCGGGCGCGACATCCTGTCCCGCATCATGCACGGCGCCAGGGTGTCCGTGATCATCGCCGCCGTCGCCATCTTCATCGCCGGCGTGCTGGGCACCAGCCTGGGCATCGCCGCCGGTTACTGGGGAGGCTGGGTTGACTCATTGGTGATGCGCCTGGTGGACATATCCTTATCTATCCCCATAATCCTGCTGGCGTTGGTCATCGTGGCGGCCACCAAGCCAAGCATCGCCAACGTCATTCTGGTGCTAGTGCTGCTGCTCTGGTCGCGGTACGCCCGGCTGGTGCGCGGCGAAACGCTCGCCGTGCGAGTGCAGGACTTCATCTCAAGGGCCCGCGTTTCCGGCGCTTCTCACCGCCGCATCATGCTGCGCCACGTATTTCCCAACGTGTTCAACAGCGTCATCGTGCTGGCCACCCTCAACGTGGGGTTCGTCATCATCCTGGAAGCCACGCTGAGCTTCCTCTCCGTGGGGATTCCGCCCCCACAACCGGCATGGGGCCTCATGGTCGCCGACGGCCGCGTCCTGATCGCTTCTGCCCAGGGCTGGTGGGTCTCCCTGTTCCCCGGCCTGGCCATCATGCTCGTCGTGCTGTCGATGAACCTCCTCGGCGACTGGCTCCGCGACCGATTGGATCCCAAGCAGCGCCAGGTGTAACCACCGATCAACGTCGCCAAAGTTGCAGGGGCAGGTTTGAAACCTGCCCCTGTTTTGCTGCGGTTGATCGTTGCGACGCCGGTTACCTGAACTGCGGGATCACGTCCTCCGCGATCACGTGCATCAACTCCCCTATGCGCCCGATGTCCCCCGTGTTCAACGCCAGCGCAAGATGCTCGGCTCCAGCGTCGTGATAGGCTGCGATGCCCGCCGCCATGCCGGCCGGATCATCCCCAGGCAACCGGGACCTGTCCGCCGCTCGCTGGCTGGACGGCCCGCCGTGCGCCTCCACCTCCACCCGTACCGACATCACCAGGTCGCCAGGGTTGCGTCCTGCCGCCTCCGCCACCTCACGCACCGTCCGCCGTCCGATGGCAAATTCCTCCGCGCTCACTCCCGACGGGTGCCATCCGTCACCGCGCCGTCCGGCCCGCCTCAGCGCTCCGGTGCTGTTGCCTCCAACCCAAAGCGGTACGCCCGGTGCGCCGGAAATCGTCTGCGCCGGTTTCGGAGAAAACTTCAGGTCGCCAAAATCCCACCGGCTGCTGCTGTAGCGAGGGTCCTCGTTCGACCATAGTTCGCGCATTATGTCCATCGACTCGTTGGTCAGCGAGCCCCGCTGGCTCAACGGAATGCCCAACGCCTCGAATTCCGGCGTCATCGCGCCCACGCCGATGCCCAACAGCAGCCGACCACCCGACATCTGGTCCAGCGATGCGGCGTACTTCGCCAACTCCACCGGGTTGTGATATGGCAGCACCAGCACCGACGTGCCCAGCTTTACGCGCGACGTCAGCGCCGAAATGTGCGACAGCGTCGCCATCGGATGATAGTAGGGCTTGTCGTCCAGCCGCTCCCGGATGTACCCGTTGTTGAACAGGTGGTCCATCACCCAGATCGAGTCATACCCCAATTCCTCGGCCAGCG
>JAJDXU010000112.1 GCA_022823105.1 Dehalococcoidia bacterium | reverse complement strand
CTGCCCTCGAAGTCGGCGGCGCCGCCAGCAGCACCGACGGAGGCCACACCTGGACCATCCGCAACTCCGAATTCGCCGGCGACGTCGACCTGCTCGACCTCCACGGCGTGGCCGTGGGTGGCGCCGACTCCAACTCTGTCCTGATCTCCAACCGGACCGGCGTCTGGCGCAGCACCGACCGTGGCGCGTCCTGGCAGGACTGCGAGTTTGGACGCTTCTCGGACATCATGTATTCCCGCGGAGTCGTCCGCGACCCCAGCGACCCTGACACCCTGTACGCCTGCGTCGGCATGAACTTCGGCAGCGAGCAGGGCGGCGTCATGCGCACCACCAACCTTGGTGAAACCTGGGAGCGCTTCGACCAGGGCATCAACCCGGGCAGCACCACCTTCGGCGTGGCGGTCAACCGCCAGGACCCGTCGCAGGTCTACTTCTGCACCCGGCGCGGCCAGGTTTTCGGCACCCACGACGGCGGCGCATCCTGGTCCGCCGACCAGTTGCCCGACACCGCGATGAACACCATCAGCGTGGCCTGCACGTCCGCATAAAGTTTGGCTAGCCAGACTCCAAAACCGAGGGGCGGGTTTGAAACCCGCCCCTCATTGTTTTGCTGTGGCCGTGGAGTCTAGCTGTCGGCTTTCGGCAGCCAGTCCTCGTTCCAGGGGAACTCGTCGGCGCCCGTCCCGAACGCGGGGAGACCCTGGTCGATTCGGTCCCGGTAGGGGCTGGTGACCGGCTCGCGATACGGGTAGAGACCGCCCTCGTACATCTGCTCACCCTTCTTGAAGTGGGTGGCTTGATCCAGTGTCTCCACGAACGGCATGTTGATGTCGTAAAGGTTGCCGGCGCTGGCCCGCGGCCGCGGCCCTGCCTTGGAAACGTGCCCATACAGCTCACGCCCGATGATCCGCTCGGCGGCCCACACGCAGTCGATCAGTTTATCGATGTCGACGCCCGTGGGGATACCCATATCCTCCATCATGTGGAGCAGGTCTTCCGTCGGCGCCATGCCTGTTGCACGCCCGTTTCCGCAGTACGGGCACCCGCCGAATCCGCCGATGGTGCCGTCCAGCTCAAGGGTATCCTCGGGACCTAGCACACGCATCGCGGCGTATGCCGACGCGATCGCCATGTTGCGCCCGTTGTGCAGGTGCAGACGGAAGTGGTCAATCTCCGGCCAGCGCTCCTTCACCCGCGATATGCTCTCTTCCACCTTCGCCGGCGTGCAGTGGCTCATCGGGTCGCCCATGGAACAACTCTTGACCTGGATGCCCGCCTCTTCCCAGAGGCCGTGCTGGTATTCAAACAGCGTCATCAGGGTGTCCACCGAGAACTCGCCCAGGAAGTTGGAACCCCAGGAGGCGTTGCAGCCGATCCCGGCCGCGGTGATGCCCAGTTCCTGCGCCTGCGCGATGATCTCCGGCCAGCGCTCCATCTCCTGCATCTGGCTGCGGTTGGTGTTGCGCCGGGCGAACACGTCGCAAAGATGGCAGGACAGCCTCGGGTACGTGTCGCGCTCAATGGTCAGCGGCGGAGAATACGCCCGCGCCCGCTCGACACCCCGGGCGTTCAACGCCAGGGCTGTGTAGGTAACCCCCGCCTTGGGCGTGAACTTCGTGACGATCTCGTCGATCCGCTCCATCTGCGGCGTCCATCGCGGGCTCACAAACGATCCCACGACGATGCTCTTCAGGCCGGTTTCCGAGAGCATGTCCAGCAGCTCGACCTTGTCGTCAACCCCGATGTTGGCGTCCTCAATCTGCATGCCTTCGCGCATGCCTTCCTCTTTGTAATGTACCGTGGGCCATTCCTGTGGCATGGGTGGTTCCTCCAGTTTCAATCAGGGATAAAAGACCGTCACGAACTCGGTGTGACGGCTCGCAAGATGCCGGGATTGTATTGTCGCCCCGCCGGCATTGTCAAGAAAATCCGCCTCGACGAGCGCCTTGCATTGCTTGGTAATGGCACGAATTTGGCGGCGTCTGATTCTTTTTCGCATAACATGGACTGCACAATTAATTATTCCCCGTGATAGAATTATCATGAGCATATGCTTGGGGGAACGACATGCAAGGCGTAGCCATATTTTTGATTAGTTTTTTCGCCGCTTGTTGGGTGATCGTGATCGGACATCGTTTGGAATGGAGTGCATTTCATTATGACGTAATGCAAGCGAGCATCCCCATCGCTTACATCGGTGCCGTCATGTCGCTGGGCGTTGTAGCGTTGGCGGTTGTCGCGATTGCTCTCCGTAGATGAAAAATCGATTGAGGTCCATTCCGAGAATCGCGCTGCGGTTTCTATTGGAAATCATCGACGATTTGGGAACGGTGTGTTTGGGAGCGGCCGCTATCCTATTGGTTCGAGTTTTTCCATCTTCTGTATGCCAACAGTGTGTAGAAATGGACCTACGGATGCTGATCGCTAGTGGGTTCTTTATGAGTTTAGGACTGGTGTTGAGATACGTCCACAAAGTCCGTTCCCAGCGATCATCCGATTCACCGGCTTAAATTTCGGGATGTCAACGCCCGCGTTCCGCTGCTGAGTAGGCAATCAGTTTGTACACCAACTTCGCCGCCGTGTAGCTGTTGGCTGCCGGCCCTTCTTCCGGCGCCAGTTCACACACGTCAAACCCCACGATCTGCCGTTGTTCGGCTACGCTCCGCAGCAGGCGCGTGAGTTCACCCCATCGCATACCGCCGGGCTCGGGCGTGCCGACGGCAGCCATTTCCGCCGGATCCAGCGCGTCCAGGTCAACGCTCACGTACACGTGCGGCGTGAGCGTCTCGATAATGTCTTGCGGAAATCCCGACCCTTCCGGCGGCCAATAGGTCACCGAAATACCTTCACGGTCGATGTGCTCCTTCTCTTCCTGCGCCAGCGTGCGCACTCCCACCAGCGACACGGGGCAGCGTTCCCCGATCCGTCGCGCCGACGATCCGTGCCCCCAGCCCGTCCCCTGGTACCTGTCCCTCAGGTCGGCGTGGGCGTCGAAATACAGCACGGACAGGTCCGGGAACCTGTCCAGCGTCGCCAGCGCCGATCCGATGGCGGCCGAATGGTCTCCGCCAATCACCCCGGTGAGTTTCCCCATCGCCTGGTAATGGTAGACAGCCCGCGCGACCCGCTCGGCCATCTGCTCCGGGTCGCCCACGTGTGGTTCCAGCGGGTCGGTGGTGTGGACCCCCAGCTCGGCGACGTCGATCCCCAGTTCCAGGTCGTAGTCCTCCAGCGCTGCCGACGCGGCAATGATCGCGGCCGGCCCGTATCTGGCGCCGGTGCGAAAAGACGTGGTGCTGTCTATCGGTACCGGAATCAGTACCGCGTACGCGCTGGCCAGGGCCCCCTGCTCGGGCGGCAACGCCAGAAAATTGGCCGGCGTTACCGGGACCGGCGGGATCTCTCCGAAGTCCCCGCTGGATTCAGCCAACCGGCGAACCGGTCCCCACGGCCTGCAGCGTGGACCTCTGGCGGCGCGTTTCCGTGGCGCCCTGTTCGGCGTTGGTCCACTCCAGCCCTCGATCCAGCAGCCAGGTTTTCACCTGTTGCAGATCGAACAGGGAGCGCGCGTCGGCCAGGGCTTGCTCATGGTCAAACGACTTGCAGGAAAACAGGTCGATGTTCACGTAGTCCCGGTGCGGGAACGTGTGCACGCTGATGTGGCTCTCGGCTATGATCACAAAGCCGGAGATGCCGCTGTCGTTCGGATTCGGGCCGTGATACTCCAGGACCTCCGGTTCGGTTATTCGGGTCATCCCCAGGCTGGCCGGGTACTCGTCAAGGAATGTCCGAAGCCGTTCCGTGTCCCACATCATGCCGGCGTCGCCGCCGAATCCGTCGATAATCAGGTGCATCCTGCTCGCCAGCCCCCTAACGAAAAATCGGCCCCGTTGGACGGGGCCGCGCCGTCTTGTGAAAATGCGACGTATAGAATATCATAGCCGCCACGCCATTTCCAAGTGAAAATTCCGCTCCGGGAACCTCAAACCGTCGGTGTGGCAATCCGCTTACCCGGCGGCATCGTATGTCAACCGACCCCATTTGGATCATCTACCAACCAGCCTAACGGCACGGACAGTCCCATGGCCTCCGAAACTGCTCCCGACACCCCAGTCAGCACCACCGAGTTGCCACCGGAAGACG
>JAJDXU010000143.1 GCA_022823105.1 Dehalococcoidia bacterium | reverse complement strand
CAGAACGTGTTCCTGGCGGCGGCGGCGGAGCGGACCAGCACCATGCGGCTGGGGCCGTGCGTTTACGTGCTGCCGCTGCACCACCCGGTGCGCCTGATCGAAGAAATCTGCATGCTGGACAACCTCAGCGGCGGGCGGATGGACATCGGCGTGGGCCGCGGCGGCGTGATCGAGGCCTACTTCTGGGGACAGGAAGGGGACGTGGAGATTAACTACACGCGTTACCTGGAGACGCTGGCGGTGGTCAAGGAGGGGCTGTCCAACGATTCGCTGACCTACCACGGCGAGTTCTACAACTTTGACGACCTGCCCATGCGCCTGCGGCCCATACAGGACCCGCACCCGCCCCTGTGGTACATGCGCAACGTGGAAACGTCGGCCGTCAACGGCATGCACTCGATCATAGTTGGCAATCTCGGGTCGTTCCGGGCGAACGTGGAACGGTACTTCCAGCTTTGGGACGAGCACCAGGGCCGGGGCGCGCTGAACGCCCAGGGCGAGGCTCCCAAGATCGGGTTGGTCAACCACCTGTACCTGGCGGAAACGGACGAAGAAGCCGCCACCATCGCCCAACCGGCGTGGGACCAGTACAAGTGGAACCTGGCAGCGCCGCGCCGCCTGGAAGTGGAACGGCGGGGCCTGACGCAGTTTGCCGGCGGCAATACCAATCCCAGGCCCTCGAATCTGCCTGACCGGGAGGCCCAGGCGGAACATTCCGACGCCACGCGCAGGACCGGTTCGGCCGCGCTTGAGGAGCACGCCGCGCCGGGCGGCGGAGGGTTCAACGTTGTCGCCGGCTCCCCTGACTCCATCCGGAGCTACATGGACGACTATCTCGCAACGGGCGCCAATTATTTCGTGGCAGCGTTCCAGTGGGGCCACCTGTCCCACGAGGAGACGAAGCGATCGTTGGACCTTTTCGTGTCCGAAGTGATGCCCCATTACGTCTAGGACGGCGAGGACGACCGAAGAATGACGGACCTGGAAACCGGTATTCAATTCCACTTGCCCACCTACGCCCACGTCCCGCTGCCCCACCTGGTGGAGTTGGCCGCCGGAGCAGAGGCCAAGGGGGTGCAGCAGGTCTGGGTTACCGACAATCTGCGGAGCCGCCAGTCTTTCGTGGTATTGGCGGCGATGGCCACGCGCCTCAAGATAAAGCTCGGCACGGCGGTCACGGTGCAGTATTTCCGCAATCCAGTGGACCTGGCGGATTCGATCGCCACGCTGAGCGAGCTAATGGACGGGCGCGAGTTGAGCATCGGGCTGGGCCGCGGCAATCCCCGAACGCCGACGCTCATCAAAACGCCGCGCCCAGTCAGCGTACTCCGGGAGACCGCCCAGAGCCTGCGCCGGCTGCTGGCGGGCGAGGCGGTCTGTTTCGCGGACTATCCCAACCTGCTGGACTACTACCATTTCAACCCATCCGCCGACTTCCGGCTGAATTTCAGCCCCGCGTCGCCCGTGCGCCTTTACTGCGGCAGCAACGGCCCGCTCGGCATGGCGGTTGGCGGCGCCACGATGGACGGCCTCATATTCGGCGGACACTACATGGCGGCCCTGCGCACGGGACGCGTCCCTGAGTTATTGGACGCCTTCGACTCAGCGGTTCCCGACGGGCGAGATGCCAGAGCGGCCCCCAGGGTCGCCGAGATCAAGATCTCGCTGTCGCGTGACGCATCCGCGGCCCGGGAGTGGGTCAAGGAGAGCGCGGGCAACCGTGTGCTGAACATGTACCGCCAGGGTTACACTCCGGAGGACATCGAAAGGCTGGGCGTGGCCCTGCCCGACGTTCAGCGCCTGCACCACGCCGAGCGAAACGGCGCAACCGAGCGCGAGTTCGACGATCTGGTCACCGACGCCATGGTTGACGCCATCTTCATCGCAGGGTCGCCGGGGGATTGCCTGGAACGGATGCTGGAGGTGCGAGACACGGCCCGGGAGCAGGGTTTCGGCCAACTGCTGTTCTCAGAGCTGGGACCGGACGTGGATGAGGCGATGGGCCTGCTGTGCGACGAGGTGATTCCGGCCCTGTAACGGACGTCCGGATTCGCGCGCGTCGTCGACGGCTGCGCATCCGCTCAACCCTGCGGTCGAGTCATACTTGCAACCGGCGCAGCGTTGGACGCCAGAGTCCCAGTACCGCGGCGATTGACAGGTAGATCGCCGCTCCGCCGGCAAAGGCCGCGGTCCAGCTGATGTGCTCCGCAACCAGCGTCATGGGATACGAGCCGATGAACATCAGCGCGGCGGATACGTACCATACGCTCATCACCCGGCCCTGGTACTCACCCGGCACCGACAGCTGCAACACCGTTGTTCCCATCGGCACGATGCTGCCCATCCCGACCAGGAACAGGATCGCCCACGAAAGCCAGAACCACTGGGACCAGGCCAGGCAGAACAGGGCTGTGCCGAAAAGGAATATGCACCCCAGCAACAGCCAGTTTTTGTGCGGCGAGTTGCCCATCGACGCCATGACAAATGTGCCAAACAAGGAACCGATGCCCGCTCCGGTCATCAGGATGCCGGCTCCGCCAGCTCCGATGTCCAGCGCCAGCTTGGCGAACGCCGGCAGCAGTTGGGAGTAAGGCATGGCGAAGAACCCGAACGCAAACCCGATGCCGATGACGGTGAAAGTAACCGGGTTCGACCAGCAGTACCGGAGCCCGCTCCAAAGCTCGGACAGGATGTTGGACCGCTCGGCGCCCGCCGCCGGCGGGATCTGCCGGACCATGAACAGGGTTACCGTGCCAACGCAGAAGCATCCGGCCGCCAGATACAGGGCCGGCGCGATTTCGGTCAGTTCGATAACCAACCCGGCGACGGCCGGGCCGAGGATCCGGCCGGAGTTCATCACCGCAGAATTCAGGACGACGGCGTTCATCAGATCGTCGCGGTCCACCAGGTCGCGGACGATGGCCAGCCGAGCCGGAGTGTTGATGGCCTGGAGGGTGCCGAGGACAAACGCCGCGGAGTAGACGTGCCACAGGGCCACGAGCCCGGCCGTTTCGAGCACGGCAATGCCCAACACCAGGACCGCCACCAGCGACTGAGTCAGCATGAGGAGCGCGCGCCGGTCGAACCGGTCGGCGAAGGTGCCACCGAAGAGGACGAACCCCAGGGTGGGCGTCCCGTACAGGAAGATCATGAAGCCCATGCGGGCGGCGGAGTCGGTCAGCTCCAGGACAAGCCACCCGAGGATGAGGAACTGCATGCCCCGACCCAATGCCTGGGCGTTCGAGCCGATCCAGAACCAGCGGTAGTCCCGGTGCCGCAGAGCGCGGAAGGTTTGGAGCCTGCGGCCGATGGCCAGGATATGGGCCAACTACTTCACCATTTTCGCCCTTGCGGTTGCCGGTCGGTCCGATTTGTCGCCGTACCGGGTGATCGATGTTCCCGAGGGTGCGCACGTTGCGACCGTATCGCATTGACACATAGCAGGTGGGAGCGGGCGCGTCAATCGCGTCTCGGGAGAACGGCCGGCCGTGCGCCGGCATGAATCCCGGACTGGGAAAATCGATCAAGCCGCTGACCGCGTTCTAATCCACGGTCCAAACGCTGAAGTTGCGCATTTCCAACGTGCCATCAGTCGCGTCCGATGAACGAACGGCCAGCAGGATTTGGCGGTCGTGCGCCAGCCCCGACAAATCCAGCGGCGCGACGAACTCATCGTCGACAAAGAGGAACCCGTTGGTTCCGAACGCGAAGAGCATTAGGGATACCTCATGGCCGGTTGTGCGTGCCAACTGCCCCTCGCTTTGAACCGTACAGGCATCCTGCTGGCAAGTCCGATGGAACCACATGCCCCGGTGGTCGGCGCCCGCGGTGTGTACGGTCGAGTTGTCACCGCCGACCAGACCGAAGGCACGTTCCCACGGAGAACCTGATGCGACTAAAAAACGGGCCTCCATGATCGCGTTGCCGGCTGCGACTCCGGTCGGCAGGTGACCTCCGGGCGCACTCGCCGGGTGGAGGCGCTGCGTGACGGGCCCGTGGGTATTTTTCAATGCAAGGACTCGGAGGTCGCGGTAGCGGGTGGCAGCCCCGGCCCGTTCGTTGCCCCGAAAAACCCCGGTGATGACGGCGACGTCTCCCGTTACATCGGATGACGAAAAATCCAGCGCGGAGACGAACTCGTCGTTGACGAACAACACGCCCCGATTTCCGAAGAAAGCCACCCAAAGGGTGT
The DNA here is from genome assembly GCA_022823105.1 of Dehalococcoidia bacterium. Taxonomy (GTDB): domain Bacteria; phylum Chloroflexota; class Dehalococcoidia; order Lucifugimonadales; family UBA3495; genus Bin87. Next base: position 2,560 of record JAJDXU010000143.1, on the reverse strand, counting down.
TCTCCTCACCTTGACCGGTGTTCAGGTTCCTGACCGTGCCTTCCTGAATGGCTTGCGTGATCTCGGTGGCGCGGTCCCGCCATTTTAGTTTCCACGTCCAGTCGCTCCTCACCACCAGATACATGAAGGTACCGTCCTTCGTGTCCCGGTCGTTGCGGATGTAAAAGCCGTAGTCCCAGGGCCCCGATTGCGCGCCGTAGGGGTTGGTAAAAGTGGCGCTGATGATTGCGTCCTTCACTCGGACGCCCGCGTGATGGCTTTTGATTGTGGTTCTGCTCGGGTTATGCTCGATGCTGCCCGATTTTGAACCCGGGGAAGATGCGCCGTCCGATGCACCGGTCGGCAGGGACACGACCGGCGCCTGTCGGTCTGGCGACATGATGCTGGCACACTGTTGATACCACTGGTCCTCAGGGTCCCATTCCCCAGAATCGGCAGCAGACCGGATGAGCGCCAGCATCAGCTCCTCGTTCTCCAGCCATGACAGGGCGGTGGTTCGCGCTCCGGCCTCGGTCATGCCCTCGGCCACGAGGGTTTCAGTCATTTCCTTAACGAAGTAATCCCTGAGTTCGCCTTCGGAAGAGATGCAGGCGTAGATGCTGTCAACCAACTGTTCGTTGCTTGGCGGTTCCAATGCGGGAGGGGACGCCTGAACTTCGGTGAGACGAGCCCGGGACGAGGCCCGATCCACGGAAAGGTAATATCCACCGACATCATCTTCAAAAGAAGATACGATCACGAAATAGCGACCCTTTTGAGGCGTCAGGTATACGACCTGGGCATTGTACTCAAACAGACCTCCGCCGCCGTCGTCATCGGTGGCGAATTGACCGGCGCCGCAGGAGATGCAATGTACGTGGACCACCGTGTCCGCATTGAGAGAATCCGTCGTGACTTCTATCCTTTCGTTCTCGTCCAGTTCCAGGATGTACCAATCGGTATCGAAGAAAAAATCAATGCTGCCGGCGAGGGAATCTCCCAGGTTGAGTATCCGTGCGTCGTCAGGGTCATTCAACGGGGTGAGGAGGACGGAGCCGGTCAGATGGCATGTCAGCGGCCGATCGGAGGACGCCCGAATTTCCAGGAAGTGGAGGCCACCCTTGGAAAGCGTGCGCTCAAATTCTTCGACGCCGGCGTGCGTTTGGTGGAGCTCTTGGTGCGCGTTGAGAATCCGGATTTGGCCTTCCCCGTCGCAGTTCGGTTCGAATCGCACCGGCATAGATCTGGCAACTTCAAACGCAAAACGCTGGCTTCTCCAACGGTTGGCGATCGCGATTTCGGCGCCGAAATCTCCGCCATATGGAGGCAGGCGCCTGTTCCCCAGGATCGAGGGAGGCAGGCCCAGTTTCATCTTATCGACAACTGGAACGATGTCCTCGGACGACAACGCCAACGCATAGCTGGCGTCAGTGAACTTGAACCCCGAGATGCCGAGCAGTCGCCCGTCGGCGTCCAGCAGGGCGCCGCCGCTTTGCCCTCCCGCAGTCGCCGCATCGGTCTGGAGGTAAGTCAGCCCCGCAGCCGGCCAATGCCTGGTCCGTGAGAGAACTCCGGCGACGATGGTCGGTTTGGGGGACGTTTCTACTTCGCCAGGGTAACCGATCAGGAACACACGAGAGGCCACAGGCAGGACACCGGTATCGCGAAAGGTGACCGGTTCGCCTACAAATTCGATGGGGCCCAGCAACGCGAGATCGCTGATGGGTTCTGTGCTGACGACGGGAACGTTCTCCAAACGCATTCCGTCGGGGAAAACAAGGGTTACGGCTCGATCGGGCCAAACCACGTGCCTGTTGGTGAGCACATAATTGCCCTCGATCACCACCCCGCTGCCTTGCACATCCGTCGACCGCACTTGTGGGATTGCCGGCGCGATTCGGGCGTACAGTTCCGTGGGCGTTGTGCTGGGCTGTGGCGAGGGCGTGGGACGCGAAGTTGGCGTCGGTCCGCGGGACGGCGTCGGAGCCGGTGTAGCCGTTGTCTCGCCTGCGGGTGGCGCGGCCGGGAGTTCCAGCACAGGTCTGGTCGGCGGCGCCGTGGGAGGTGGGGTCAGGTCGATCGTTGCGCTCGCTCGCGGAGTTGCCTCAGACGCGGGGGCATTTGTGTCCCCAGTTTCGGATTCAGTACAGCCCGCAATCATTGTGGCTGCTAATGTGCAACACAAAAGTAGTACCAGTAATGTCGTCGATCGTGCGGACAAAGATGAGAACCACGGCCGTTGAATTTCCAGGCTCGCTGACCGCGAGAGCCTGGATGCGCGCCAACTCAATGGCTTGGGGAATGCAACAACATCCCGGGCAGTTAAGCTTGCAGGAAACTCAAGGTCAACAAACAATCTTCAACGCCATCATACCTCAACATCGTGGATTTCGTGCAGATTTCTCCGATGAAAAGCAGATTTACTCAACGGTTCGCTCGTTTGTCAATGTTCAGGACCTTTGACCCACCATTTTCATGAGCATTGACCCACCCTGGGAGGGTGGCGAAATGATGGTAATCAGGGATCAGGTATCCGGTCAATCACCCCCTTTGCCCAGGATTTTGGCGACCTTGCCCAGGA
>JAJDXU010000115.1 GCA_022823105.1 Dehalococcoidia bacterium | reverse complement strand
TGCCATCGGCCCCCATTCAGCCCCACCACTCGCCTGATGCCATACCTGAATGGGCGAAAATGAGAGGAGATGAGCGGGAAATCGGCTTTTCCGTCCATTCAACACGCAATTACCAAGCGGGTACGCGTGAGAAAGAGGTTCACATTGACACACGGCCGGCATTCTCATCTATTGATATGCACACCGTGCTGCCCGATTGGGGTTCGCGTAATCTCAAGATCGAGACGCTGCGGTCCCCAATTCGGCAGTAGGGTCTCAACCGTGAGGATTGCTAGGACGCACAGTCAGCGACACGCTTGGCGTGTTGCAGGCCAATCACCACCAATGCGTCCGCGGAAAATACCCGGGATCAAGTCTATCCCGATCCGGCAGGACAGGTTGCCGAACCCGTCCGCCGCAGCGTCTCCCGCAGCGCCTCCCCCATATCATCGGGCCCCGTAACCAGGATGTGCGGCCGCGGCACCGGCAGGTCCGCCACCGCCATCCGCGAATACACCTCCCATCCGGCGTCGCTCTGGGAAGCGTCCCCGGCCCCGGTCTCCCTTTCCGTCATCCGGTCCCGGACCAGGTCGGGATCCGCCGTGAATCGAATGATGAGCGGGTCCACGCCTGCCTCCTCCGCCACTGCATACAGGGGAGCGCGAACACCCTCGTTGAGGTTGGTAGCGTCGAACACCACCGAATAGCCGTCCCGCAGGTACCCCCGCGTCAGCACGTGCAACGCCGCAAAAACCCGTCGGTGCTCACGCCTGCTGTAAATGGGACGCGCCACCAGCAGCTTCCGCGTCCGGTCGCTGCTCAGCCAGATGAAAGGCGCTCGCGATGACAGTTCCCGCGCGAAATGCGATTTGCCCGTGCCCGGCAGCCCGCACAGCACCACCAGGCGCGGCGGTTGGGACCGCTCCGGGGTCTCATCGGCGTACACCGAACGCAGGTAGGTCAGGTCCTTCGGTCGCAGACCCCCGGCCGTCCAGAACTTGCCGGAAGGCCGTGGCTTTCTGCCGGACAATTGCGCCCACCTGCTCTGGAACGCGTCGGAGCGCCGTTATAACAACGCCCGGACCGCGTATTGGATCACCACCAGTATCACCATCACCACCAGCGGGCTGAAGTCAATCATCCCGGTTTGCGGCAGCTTCCGCCGAATCGGTCCCAGCACCGGTTCCGTGAGGCCGAACACCACCTCGTAAATCCTGACCAGGGCCTCCGGCGCGGAGTTCCCCTGCATCGCCATGTACTGCACCACGAACCCCAGGATGATCCGCGCCAACAGCAGCAGGTAGCACAGTGTGATGATTAGGCTGATGAGTTGTAGCATGACTGCCCCGCAGGACCGGACGTATCGTTAGTCCTGCCCCAGCCGGATTGATTTCAAATGGGCAACCTTCACGGCGTCCACCAGCGCCGCTGGCACGCCGGCGTGTTCCAGGGTCAGGAGCGCTTCTGCCGTGGTGCCGCCCGGCGACGTGACCATGTCCCTCAGCTCCCCGGGATGCCGGCCCGTCTCGGACACCAGCGCAACGCTGCCCTTGACCGTCTGCAGCACCATCCGTCGCGAAACATCGCGCGGCAACCCGACATACACCCCGGCGTCGATCAGCGCCTCGACGATCAGGAATACGTAGGCGGGGCCGCTGGCGCTCAAAGCGGTCGCCATGTCCAGGTATTTCTCGTCATCGACGTATATCTCGTCCCCGATCGTCGACAGAATCGCCGACGTAGTCTCACGATGCGTCGCGCTCACCGAGGACGCGCACGTCCACATCGTCATGCCCTCGCCTATCTGCGCTGGCGTGTTCGGCATGGCCCGTATGATGCCGTCGTGCCGCATCCCGTCGGACAGCGATTTCATCTTGGCCCCCGCCACGATCGACATGATCGACTGCCCGTCCTGCAACCTGCCGCCTATGTCTGCGTACACCTTGGGCAGGTCCTGCGGTTTCACCGCCATCACCACCATCTCGGAAGCGCTCACCACAGGCCCGTTCGAGTCCGACACTCCGACCCCGTACCGTTCCGCCAGGTAGTCCCGCCGGCCCGGTACCGGCTCGCCAATCATCACGTCCGCCGCCGCGGCCACACCGCCGTCCAGCATCCCGCCGAGAATCGCCTCGGCCATGGTCCCGCCGCCGATAAATCCGATGTTCATCGCGCTATCCCTCTCCCCCGTTGGTCGAGCCGTGATTCAGCGAAAATCCAACGTCGGACGTGTCTCCAACCTGCAGGTTTTCGTTGCCGGTGAGTCGCCGCAACCGCCGCATCTGGGTATTGCTGGTGATGGTGAACGGGCGCGGCGGCATGGCCGTCAGCTCTAGCAAGTCCGGCAGCACGTCTTCGACCCGGTCCATCATCTCTGCCAACTCTTCAGGGCTACGGAAATTTTCGTAAAAATTCTCGTGGCCAACAAAGTAAGCTCGCGAGAGGGCCAAAATCTGTTCACCATCGAAGCCGTATTCCACTACGATCTGGCTCATAACGGCGTGAATGTCCTGATGCGACCCATGCTTCCAGCCTCGCTGCTCCGCGATGGCTTTCACCGGCTGCACCACCGCACCCCAGGCTTTTTCGCCGGCCTGCAAACGGCTACCGTCGATCAACTCCTGGCGGGCTTGGGCAATCATTATGCGGCTGATCTGGAGACGGTCGGCGACGCTCTGCGTGCCGTGGGCGGGCAAATCGAGTGCGTATGCCATGATGCTATCCCTCGCCCCACCCATCGGTCAGCCCATCGCCCCGCGCAAACGCCACGGCCATGCGGATCGACTCCACCATCGACGTGTGGTCCGCCAGGTTCTTGCCGGCGATGTCGAACGCCGTCCCGTGGTCCACCGACGTCCGGATGAACGGCAACCCCAGGTTCGCCGTGATGCTCTCCTCGAACCCGTACACCTTGACCGGAATGTGGCCCTGGTCGTGGTACATGCACAGCGTCACGTCGTACCGGTCCTGGATTGCCTGGTGGAAAATGATGTCCGCCGGCACCGGCCCGATTGCGTTGATCCCCTCGGACTGGGCTTCCTGCACCGCCGGCACGATCTCATCGGCCTCCTCGTTGCCCAGCAGCCCGCCGTCGCTCCCGTGTGGGTTCAGCGCCGCCACGCCGATCCTGGGGTTGGCAAACCCCCATTGCTTGAAACTCCGGTCCGTCAGCCGCAGGTAGTCAAGTATCCGGTCCTTCTTCACGTAGTCGCACGCAACCTTCAGCGAACGGTGCGTGGTCAGGTGCACCACCCGCAGGTTCTTCGCCATCAGCATGGTCGCCACCGTCTTGGCGCCCGAAAGTTCCTGCAGCAGTTCCATGTGCCCGATGGCTTCGTACCCCGCCAGCGACGCCGCCTCCTTGTTCAACGGCGCCGTCGCCAACCCGTCCACCACGCCCGCCATCGCCAGTTGGCCCGCCTTGCTCACCCACTCCATCGCCGCCTTGCCGCACGGCACGCTGATCTCGCCCACCGTGATGTCTTCCACGTTCAGGTTGCCGATGTCCACCACGTCGATTTGCGCCGGGTTCTCGCCAGCCGAGGTCGGGTCGTCGGTGTGGTTGATGCCCATGGGCAGACCCGTCATGCTGGCCGCCTGCTCCATGGCGTACACATTGCCGATCACAACCGGCCGGCACGACGCGTAAACCCGCGGGTCCGCCAGCGCCTTGACCACCACCTCCGGGCCGATGCCGCAGGGGTCACCCATGGTGATTGCAATGGCCGGTCGGGGTATTCCTGTGCCGTTTCCTTCTGCCATGATGCGCCTCGAAAA
>JAJDXU010000274.1 GCA_022823105.1 Dehalococcoidia bacterium | reverse complement strand
GCCGCGCTGGACGACGACCGGCAATCGGGCGACGCCGCCGAAGTCGTTGACGTTGATGGTGCCAGCAGTCGCGAGCGGGGCGACGGCATGGGCCGGGATTGGCGACCACGCCGGCGCCGGCCCGGAATGCCCGACGCCGGCGTGGTTACCCTGGACGAACAACCCGACGAGGCATTAGCCTTCGGCCCGGCGGCGCCGTTGGTGGCCGAGTGGCGGCAGTTGCGGACGGGCAACGACCAGAGCGTCAGTCGCGTCGACCGGGCGCAGGCCGCCGTGCGCCGGTGGGAGCTGGAAGCCGAGATGCTGAGCGAGTATTACTTGACCCTGCCGCCGGAGACCTATCCGCTGGACGATGAACGGCGACGCGACCACGTTCGTTGGCGACGGGACGCGCTGGCCGAGGCGAAAACGGAGTTGTGGAAGGCTCGGCGAGCCGGGTGGTTGCGGCGGGCGCTGACCTTCGGGTTGTGGCGGAGGTGATGCCGGATTTTAGATCTGGCGCCGTCTGGAGTATGGTCACAGAAAGATTGGTGTACCAAATCAGCAAGGAGTTATGCGCTGCTCGCGAGCAGAGACGACTGGCGCTTCATAGTTCTCATAGAGGAAGTGCTCGCTGTTCTCACAATGACCGTCGTGCTTTCGTGGCGACTTGGTTCATCATCAACCACTTCTTTGAAGCCCAAGTGGTCTGCGACGTGGACAACTCCCTTACGGCCTTGGCTCTGATGTCCAATCCGGTCCGAAAACCCACCGAAACAGGAGCAACTGTCTTGAAAGTCAAGACTGGTTAATCGATTCAAGAGTAGTATTTCGCCAGGGAGAGCCATGCCTGAGTATGGAATTGAGGATGGTAAGCAGCTTACGCATGCAAGCTGTGAGAGCCAGCTTCTTCGGCTTGCCTGCGGCCAGCAGCCGTTGGTATAAGTCGGTGATGACGGGGTTGTGCCGGCTGGCCACCAACGCTCCCATGTACAGGGCGGCCCGGACTCTGCCCCGCCCTCCCCAGACGGTGCGTTTGCCTCGCAAGGTGCCGCTGTCCCGGTTGTAGGGAGCCACACCTACCAGGGCGGCGATCTGCCGGCGGTCCAGAGTTCCCAGTTCGGGTAGGTAGGCCAGGAGAGCGAGGGATAGTTGTGGTCCCACGCCGGGGACACTGCGCAGGAGGTCATCCTTCTCTTGCCATATGGGGCTCCCGCGGAGCGTCTGCTTCAGGGTCTTATCCAGGTCATCCAGCTCCTGCTCCAGCCATGCGATGTGGGCCTCAATGCGGGACCGGATATCGGGGGCGGCGGCGCTGAGGCGATTCTTCTCGGAGACCCGCATGGCCATCACCTGGTGTCTTCGAGCGGCCAGGGAGTTGAGGGCCTGGGTATCGGCATCCCGGAGAGGACGCACGGGCGGTTGAACCGCTTCGGCGAAGTGAGCCAGAATGGCAGCGTCAAGGGAGTCGGTCTTGGCCAGCTTACCCGTAGCCCGGGCGAAGTCCCGCACCTGGCGAGGGTTCACGACGACCACGGGAAGGGCTGCCGCCGCGAGGGCAGCCACCAGGGAAAGCTCCAATCCGCCGGTGGCCTCCAGGAGGACCATGGCAGGATCAAGGGCCTCGAGCTGCGAGACCAACTTCGCGACCCCCTTCTGGTCGTGGAAAATCTCCCATCTGTCGTCCGTGGGACGAAGGGCGACGTCCAGCCGGGCCTTGGCCACATCGACGCCTACGTATATAGCTTGCTGCTCCATGAAAACCTCCTGCGAATTTCCGGCCCGTCCTTGCAAGATTCGGGCTCTGTCGGCCCAGGCAACTGTTCGGGCTCTGGTTCCGGAGGACGCGGCGACCCATGCTCCTGTACGGTCTTCCATGACCTGGGTCAAGTCGGTCTGCCGCACCCCGGTTCGACTTAAGTGAAGTGATTGTTGCACTCCAACACCAAGATACAAGGTTAGGTTGTGGCGATGTCGTCATTCGAGCGGGAGACTGAACTCAACGGCAGACCCCACTGCCGCCGCTGAAAATACAGCATGACATCGAGGTGAGGATCAGGGTTGCAAGCGGCGATTGACAACGCACGCGCCCAGACCATACGATGAGTGTGTGATTACTGGAGGCTTCGGGCTACCGACGGTATCATGAAGGAATAGTAAGGAATAGTTATGTGGCTCTTGATACTACACGGCTTCCTGGCGTCAACCGCAGTGGCCTGGTTTTTCGTGATTTGGCCAACGGCGATGTCCGCCAATCCCACGGATACGGGTCTGTTTATCCCCTACCTCATTGTCACTCTCGTTGCCGGTGCTATCCTCGTTCTGGTCCTGCCCTTCATAGCACAGAAACTTCTGCGATTGTTGTAGCGGCAAATCGCAACCTGAGTTGTCGCCCGTCAGGCCATCATCGCGGAGACCGAACCGGACCGTGCGTTAACGCTCGTAGGCAGTAGACCATCGCCATCAACGGAAGTGCCCTCCCCAACGAAGGAAGCGAAATTCGTCGCACAAGTTGGATGTTTTCCTCTGCGGCTCATCTCAACCCGCAGTTCCGTAATTCTCTCAAATCGGGCATCGAGGCAGGCAAGGTCGAGAAACGCCTTTGTGAAGGGCGCACGAGTATCCTTGGGGAAGCCCAGGTCCTGTGGTCAGCTAGGAAAAGGAGAGGGTTTCGGGTCCGTGTTCAAGCCGTACCTTGTTCCCTGGGAGACTTGGCAATTGGCTTGCGCCTTTTCAACAGTCTCAATCCCCAGGACAAGCGGAGACAGGAACCAGTCCGGACCGTTTGCTCTCCCGTAGGGTTGATCACGGGTGCCTCACCGTCTTGGTCGAGCATTCCCATCGCCACGCATTCGGCGAGTGACGGTCTGTGTGGATCGCTTCTCCATCACGACGTGCGCCGGATTGTAATTTGCAATATCTGGCGCGGGCTGGATTCACCATGCCTCCGATTTTCACCCCGATCAGACCGTTGCCGCAATCACCTTCAATGCGTGGTTGGGTAAGTGTAGACCATGACGAACCACGGATTGTGCTGGCCCACATCGCCTGTACACTGATGACACCGAGGGTTTCGTCGGAAGCGCACGGGATTTCTTAGGTTCACAATCGGATCAGCACTGACAGTTTGACTCGTTCCGGTGACTCGCGCCCGGAATACCACAGTGCCACCTGATCCGGTTCTGACATGAACCAGGAGAATGACCCCCAGGCCAATTCAGAGACCGAACGTCGAAACGAGGCATCATCACGGTCTGCATACGCGGTGACAAAGGCTACCTGATCCTCGCTGAACCCGGCCTCTGTAGCGATCATAAGGAGTGCAGTTCGCCTCGCCTCGGTAATTGGACCGTCGGTCGCCACCACCTCCACGAATACCAGCAATGGATGTTCCGGACCCAGGTCCACTAGGATCATGTCCGGCAGGTTCCGTTCGGGGTCGATGGTTAGGCCCAGGGTCCTCGCCAGTTGGTTGTCCTGCTCAACCACCTTGTTGCGGCTCTCGCTCAGCCACAAGAGTCCGGGAATTTCCAGGAACCTCGGAGCGAACTCTTCGACAACTGCCTTTGAGATTACAGAACTGGGTCCGGCAGCCATGCTGCGGGTCTGACCGTTGGGTAGCACTACGAGGACTTGGGTTTCGTCGGCGATCACTCCCGAACGCAAGATCGCGGTTCGCGCCAATGCGGAGGCCGAAAGGTTCGCCTCACGCCACTCTGCAATGGACCTCTCCAATCGCTCCTCAGCCAATGCGGGGTCGAACAAGGCAGCGAAGCTCCCGCTCAGAGCATACCGGGGGCTGGGAGAAGTGGTTGCCAGCCCCTGTCTCTCCGTAACTGCCCCGATCTGGACCAGGCCGCCCCTGAGCGTTTCATCCCTGATTGGCTCACGGGTGTTTGCGGCGTACCAGCGTCCTTCGATGTCCCGGGTTGCCGGGCGCATTGACTCAACCAGCCATGTTTCCCGGTCGCCATCCCCAGTCAAACCCGCCTGCGCATCGGTCATCCTGGTAACTTGGTCAGGGCGTATCCAGCGCGCGTTGGCGTCTACCGCGCCCACGTAAATCATCACGAACACCGTTTTCGCCGCTATTTCTCGGGTGACGTAGTTGCGGTTGGCCGTTCCCACGGGGAAAATAAGCTGTAGCCTCCGGTAGATGTCATCAACCGGCAGGAGGGGAGGCAACGTCGTCATCGGTTGGTCTCTCCGTAAAGACGCGCCACCTCGCGTTCTATGAGGTGTCTACCTGCGCCCTGTCTCACCAGTTCGGCAAGCTCCTCCACATTCTCTGGCGGGGGCAGTGGCAGGGCATCCAATTCGTAGGCGGAGACGGCGACGCTGCCGTTGATGCACCTGAACAACTGGTCCGCCACGCTGCTATTCAACAAGGCCGCCAACGTACCCGGAGATACCGTTGGTGGGTCGTTCTTTGGCTGGATCACGTTCAGGTGGTTCTCGACCACGACTCCGTCGTGGTTGGCGAGGAAATCAACGGGAAGTTCCGCCGCCACCAAGCGTCGGCTCTGCTCCTTCGCCGTGGTCCTCTGAAGGAGCACACAGGGGGTACGGGTAATCAGCCACTCCTGGCCGGGCCCGGGTTGAAAATACGGTTGATGGTCTCGTCGCTGTGCGCGAAAGTCGAAGATACCACCTGGGCGCACCGACTCCGCCCAAATCAGGGGCAGCCGTCCTTTTCCTGGAGCCTTCCTGATGGCACTCCTATGCCGATTCCATACCAGGGGACCGGTGCTCACTTCGTATCCGTAGTCGGAAAGCCGGTGTTTCAAGCGAACGGCAAGGTGTGTCAATGACGTCTGGTCGCCAGTGCGAGGGATCAGCCAGGGGCTTTCGGGGTTATCGGGGAGTTCAAAAGTCCTTGGTGGAGTGGATGCAATAGACCCGTTCGCAGCTACTGATGTGAACCTCGCCTCTCCGCTACCGGGTTGAACGCCACGCCGATATATGACAAGAGCCGTTTCCTGCAGCACGTCGGCAAATACTCCCTTGCGCTCGGCAATAAAATCCAATTTGACTGGCGGCGCTTCTTGCGCCAGCAAGCCGCGCAGTGCCTTGAAATACGCACCCGATAAGAAACTGGTGGGAGTGACCAAGGCAATCGTTCCCCCGGAGCGAGCGAACCGAACCGCCCGGTCGGTGAATAGTCCGTATAGATTGGCGTGCCCATACAAACTCCGCTGGTACCGGCAGCGCTGCTGGGAAGAAAGTTTGACACGTCCATACGGGGGGTTGCCGACCACCAGGTCGAACGCCTTCCATTGATGATTCACGTCAAGGGCGTCGCCTACCCGAATTCGTGCCTGGGGTCTCCGGTCAGTCAATATCCCTAGGTCATAAAGTGTTGCGTCCAAGAAAATCTGCGAAAGCCACGCCGCAAACGGGTCTAGCTCAATCCCGTACAGCCTGCGCTCCACGTTATCAAGAACCATCCCGGCATCGCTGCGCTCCATGCTGAGCGCCATGCGACGGGCGACCGGCGCCAAAAAAGCCCCGGCGCCACACGCGGGGTCAAGGATTCTGGCGGTTCGCCAGTCAACGCCGGACTCAGTAGCCATGTCCAGTAGTCGTTCGCAAAGGGACGGAGGGGTGTAAAATGCCCCCAGGTCCGAGCGGCGCTTCTTCGGCATTGTTCCCGCATAGAGCGTTCCTATGGCGTAGCTGGCCTCGGGCACATCCAGGTCGGCTGCCAGTCTGCCGATTTCTCGCGCCGACTCCAAGGCTTTGGGCGGCACGTCGACGACGCTGATGCAGGCTGGCGGCTGTCGCATTGGAAGGCCGGCAAATCCGCCAGAACGCTTGCAGAGCTCGTCCCAGTACGAAGCCACTGCGGTTAGCGTCGTCGTCATGGATGCGGCTATTGAGTCTTCAGAGATGAACGACGCCGCCAACCTGCGGGCTCTCGCTATTTCAGCCGTCATGGGATTCATGCGAACTTATCCGTTCTGTTCAAACGTTAGTGGTGTAGGGTGATACAATTCCGCCCAAATAACACCGGATCCCCCGCTGTGAGCGGCGTAGGCTTGCGCGGAACCTTTGTCATTGAACTGGGATGCTCCAATACTGAGATGGCTCGATGGTAACAGTCCATCCCGGCCGTCGGCAATAACTCCGGCAACGGTCAACGGTTCCGAGCCAGTTTGACCGGTGAGGGCCGCCTATTGGCACGCCAGCGGGCCGGGGCACGAACGTGAGGACGCAGTGTCTCATGGCGAGTATATTCCGCAACGGACCGTACCAGCAGGCACATGGTACAAAGGTCGTTTGGCGAGTCCTGCGGTGATTGCATTTGCAATATCTCTGGGATAATTTTCCTTTACACGAAGGAGCGACTATGCCGTATCTGGTTGGTTTGGCAGTCGTAGTTGCCGCGTTCGCGTTCTGGCTACTGTTCGTCAGGCGAAACAAACCCCGCGCGAGGGGAACCGATCTTACTGAGCTGCGTCAGGCGGAGAACAAGGTCAAGGTGTCCGCCCCCATTCTGCGCAGAGACATCGACATCCTGGAGCGATATGGCTCCGAGGTGTTGCAAGACGCGATCGAGCTGCGACGCGCCCAAATTCTTCGGGGCGATCACCCCGACAGCCCGGGGCAGCCATGATGAGCGCAGTTCGCAGGGACTGGATCGCATATCTCCCCGGCCGCTCCGTATGGCCCCCGGAGCTGGCCGAGGTGGCGGCGCGCGGCCACTACATGCGCTGGAACCACAGCGATGACTGGATCATGCTCATGTCCACCCTGGACGGCGACAAGGTGCCCGTACAGTGCGGCGGGAGCGTCCAGGCGCGCCTGGCGGTCAATCGATTTACCGGAGAGATAAGCCATCCCACGCCCGGCGCCAGGATCCAACAATGGGAAGCCGAAATCTACGGGGAGGTGTACAAGTATCCGCGGCTCCCGAGTTCGTCGGGATGGGACCAGGCAAGCGGCCCCGTAAGGGGCATACCTCGAGACAAGAAAGACTAGCTGAACAGGCGGCCCAACATGCGGCGAATGATGAAGTTTGCATTGCTGCCAATTGCCCTTCTGCTGGTGTCACTGGCGGCGACCGGGGTGGTCGCGGCGGACGATTGAGAGCCCAACAACCTCCACAAACAAAACACAAGTCCTGAATTCCACATACCAAGTTCCGGCACTTCCAGCGAAATGACGTCCCACGTCCATCTGGCCCCACCAGTGCCAGCGCGTTACCTACTCCTTCCCCAGCCAGGTCACAGCCGGCGCGACGTACCGTTGCCGTTTCTGATCCGAAGGGAATGATACGCTTGGTGGTCCACACAAAAACCGGCCCCCTCGGAGCAACGGGAGGCCCTGAGGCGCTCCGGTCATTCTGAGGCACAAGGAGGCGGGGAGTATTGAGCGTGCCCTTGTTCACCTATCCCAATGTAATGGAAGCCATGACGCTCAATCTCGTGGGCGTCCAGGGCGTTGCGCCCGTCAAACAGGAAACAGGGACGACGCACAAGGTTGGCGATTTCAGGCCAGTCGGCGTTGAGGCACTGGTCCCACTCGGTGGCCAGGACGATGGCCTGCGCGCCGACGGCGGTCTCCTGGGGCGTCGCCGCAATCCGCACTTCGAGTGGGAGGTAGTCACGCCCGTTGTCGGAGGCTTGGGGGTCGTAGGCGGCCACGCAGGCGCCGCCGGCGACGAGATCCCTGATCAGGTCGATGCCGGGCGCTTCCCGGACGTCGTCGGTGCCGGGCTTGAAGGCCAGGCCCAGCACGGCAACGGGAACGCCGGTGAGGTCGCCGAACCGTTCGCGCAGGGCGTGTAGCGGAAGCAGTCGTTGCCGGTCGTTGACCTTGATGACCGCGCGCAACAGCTCCAGGTCGAGGCTGCCGGCCATCCCCAGGTGATGCAAGGCGCCAAGGTCCTTGGGCAGGCAGGAACCGCCGTAACCGAGGCCGGCGTACATGCGCCCGCCCGTTCTCGGGTCCAGGGCCAACCCGGTGCTGACGTCGTTGACGGACGCGCCAACCCGGTCGCACAGGGAGGCGATTTCGTTGATGAAGGAAACGCGCGTGGCCAGGAAGGCGTTGGCGGCGTACTTGATCATCTCGGCGGTGGTGACGTCGGTGACGACGAAGGGGGCGCGAGTCCCGGCGTACAGGGATTTCACTGCGGCGACGGACCCTGCGTCGCCTGGGCTGGCGCCGATGACGATCCGGTCCGGATGCTGCCAGTCGTGGACCGCCCGTCCCTGCCGCAGGAACTCGGGGTTGGCGACGTAGCGAAGGTCGGTTCCAGCGAGATAGCGCTCAATCAGGTGACGGCCGGTTCCGGGTGGAACCGTGCTTTTCATCACGACCAACGCGCCGGACCGGCGCCGGTCCACGACCCACGAAAGCGCCGCCCTTACCCTGCACAGGTCGGCGCTCCCGTCGGGCGCTTGGGGAGTGCCAACGGCGATGAGCGCCACGTCTCCGACGGGTTGGTCAAACGTTGCGCCGTGGGCGAACTCCAGACAACCGTCGGCTATCGCCGAGCGGACTATCTCCTCCAGACCCGGCTCGTAGAAAGGGAGAGCTCCGGACCGCAACATGTTCACCCGGTCCGGGTCGGTGTCGATGCCAACGACCCGGTGGCCGGCGGCGGCCAGGCAGGCGGCCGCCACGGCACCCACGTATCCGACGCCGACGACTGTGATTTCCATGCTGCGTACTGTCCTCGCTCGGTTTCCTGTTCAATTCGGCAATGTGATTTGCCGATAGACCGGAGCCGGTATTATTATATACTGCGTAGCGCATCTGGCTTGGCCGAAGGCCGTTCAGTCAAGGGTGCGCGAAATCTGCCGGCTCCCACCGTTGATCGACGGCACGCCGAAGAAGATCGGGGAATACCGGAACGATCAACCCCAACCGCCCACCGCAAAGCGCAGTGTTGCCATGAAAATCCTGCAAGTAATCCACGGTTATCCCATGCGGTACAACGCCGGTTCGGAGGTGTACACCCAGGGCTTGTGCCAGGCGTTGGCGGAGGGCAACGAGGTGCACGTCTTCACCCGGCAGGAAAACGCTTTCCTGGCCGAGTACGCGGTGCAAAGGGAAAGGGACCCGGCGGATAGCAGGATTGCATTGCACGTGATAAACATGGCCCGGGCGCGGGACGGGTACAGCCACCGGGAGGTGGACCGCGCCTTCGCCGATCTGCTTGACGAATTGCGACCCGACGTGGTGCACGTGGGGCACCTGAACCACCTCTCCACGTCGCTGGTGTTTCCGGTGAAGGAGCGGAGGATACCCCTGGTGTTCACGCTCCACGACTACTGGCTGATGTGTCCCCGGGGGCAGTTCATTCAGATGTACGAAGACGGGGGGCAGCAGCCCTGGCCCGTGTGCGACGGGCAGGACGACCGCAAGTGCGCGGTTCGCTGCTACCGCCGCTACTTCGGCAACGACGCGGATGAGTACGAACTGGAGGCGTCCTACTGGACCGGTTGGGTGGGCCGGCGCATGTCCCACGTCAGGCAGGTGTGCGACGCGGTGGACCTGTTCCTGGCGCCGTCGCGTTACCTGCTGAGGCGGTTCCGCGACGACTTCGGCGTGCCTGAGAGCAAGCTGGTTTACCTGGACTACGGATTTCACCGGGACCGACTGGGTGGCCGGGAGCGGCGTAGCGGGGAGCCCTTCACGTTCGGTTACATTGGCACCCACATACCGGCCAAGAGGGTGAACCATCTGATTCAGGCCTTCGGCGAACTGGCCGGTCAGCCCCGGTTGCGAATATGGGGTAGGGACCGTGGCGCCGAGACGGCGGGTCTGAAAGGGATGGCGACGTCGTTGCCGGGCGACGCGGGCGGTCGGATTGAGTGGATGGCGGAGTACCGCAACCAGGACATCGTGCCCGATGTGTTCGACCACTGCGACGCCATCGTGGCGCCGTCCATCTGGGCGGAGAACTCTCCCCTGGTGATTCACGAGGCGCAGCAGGCCGGGGTGCCGGTGATCACCGCCGATTACGGCGGCATGGCGGAGTACGTGCGCCACGAGGAGAACGGGCTGCTGTTTCGCCACCGGGACCCGTCGTCGCTGGCACGGGAGATGCAGCGCCTGGTGAAAGACCCGCAGTGGGCGGAGCGGTTGGGCCGGCGGGGGTACCTCCAATCGTCGGACGGCAACGTGCCGGGCATGAAGGAACACGCCCAGGAAATCCAACGCATCTACGGCAATCTGCTGTAAGGACAAGGAGCCCCATGAACTTCGAAAGCCCTCCGGTCGCCATGGTGGAACCGGTTTCAAGCCGGAACGCCTACGCTGGCCCCTGGCGCATCACCTTCGACACCAACCCGGACGATTGCAACCTGCGCTGCATCATGTGCGAGGACCACTCGCCGTACAGCAGCACCCAGTCCGACCGGCGGGCTGC
>JAJDXU010000401.1 GCA_022823105.1 Dehalococcoidia bacterium | reverse complement strand
CCTTGGAGCAGGCAATAGGGGCGGACCGTCGTCCGCCCCTATATTGTACGCCAGCGAGATTGGCTCAGACTCAATCGCCAATTATGGCTGGAACGTCTTGCGCCAGATTCCGGGCGAGCCCGCAGCGTGTGTCATCACGTCGCGCATCCGTCCATTGTCCGGATGAGCTTCCCGCTGCTCCAACCATGCCGCAGTCGACGATACTTCTGGGTTCTCGAATTCGTAAACGGTTGCGTACGCGGGTTCGCCGCGAACGGCCTTCCAACGACGGCCGCGGATGCAACCTGGAACTTTCTCGTAATTGGGCACGTACACGGTCGAGTACCAGTTGTTCCACTCATCGTCGCTCTCGGCCGGAACGTCCATCCTCCCGATCTGCAACGCCGGCGACATATCGGCGTTCGCCAGCGTGTCGGACAGGCCTGTGGGGTGGATCATCGTGTACACGTTATTTAACAGCGTAGTCGCAACGGCGCGGGGTCCAACTTTTTGGCCCCACGGCGTGGGCGGGCGGTTCTTGAACGCGTCAGTGTTGATAACGTCTGCCGATTCCAACTCGTACATCGCCAGGTGCTTGGGCCCGCTGCTCGTTGCCTCATAGCGGGCCGCGTTCAGCACGCCCGGCACCGCGAGCAACTCTTGCAGGTGCTCGGTGTTGTACCACTGATTGAACTCTTCCTCGACGTTCGCCGGAACTTCGCACCAGACCATCATCAGGCCGGTGCCTCGTTTCTTAGGCATGGCGCTCCTCCTGTAAAATCGTATTCATAAGGTGGAAATATCGCCGTCAGTTTAGCATAATTGTCGGGCGAATTTCGGTCGCCGCGCCCCGGAAACAGTCGTGCTCGCATGGCTCGCCTTCCGGATGCTCCGAGCTGTCTCCGTGCCATGGCAAACCGAATCAGCGGAGCAACCCGGATCCCGTGTGATAACATCTGGTCGTCCAATCCGTAGTTCGGTTCCGCAACGATGACTTACTCTCTCCTGTCCGGACTTCGCGTCCTCGAGATCGGGTCCATGATATCCGCTCCCTATTGCGGGAAGCTGCTCGCGGACGCTGGCGCGCGGGTCATCAAGTTGGAACCTCCCGGTCATGGCGAATCTGCCCGTCGTTACGGCCCGTGGCCCAATGACATCCCGCACCCCGAGCGCAGCGGTTTGTTCCTGTACCTGAACTCCAACAAGGAGGGCGTCACCGCCAACCTCGACACTCCCACCGGCCGCGCCATCATGCGGCGCCTCGCTGCCTCGTCCGACGTCCTCGTTCATAACGTGCCTCCTACGGAAATGGAGCGTGCCAGCCTGGACTACGACGAGTTGGCCGCTGACAATCCCGACCTCGTTATGGCCAGCATCAGCCCCTGGGGACTCTCCGGTCCCTGGCGCGACTACAAAGCGTACGACATCAACCTCGCCGCAACCGGCGGAATCTGTGAGGGGCTTGGGGAGGCCGACCGCGAACCCTTGACCTTTGGCACTCCGGAGGTGGGTTATTTCGCCGGCATGGCGGCCGCATCCTCCATCGTCATGGCCCTGCTCCCCCGCAGCGCCCACGGCGGCCAGCACATCGACATCTCGGAAGCTGAGACCATGGCCGGCCTCTACAACGGCCCCGAGGCTCTCATGGCCGTTTACCAGTGGCGCGTCACTCGGCGCACAGGCCACCACGCCCTGGATTTCCCCTACCCGAACTGTATCCTCCGTTGCAAGGATGGTCATATCTTCGTAGGCTCCCCGGAGGGACGGCAGTGGGGACGGCTGTTGCAAATCATGGGAAGTCCCGAGTGGTCCAAGGAGCCCCGGCTCCGCAACCGCACCGAGATGAACAACCTGTACGCTGACGAGGTTGACGGCTACGTGGAAGCATGGCTGGCCGATTACACCAAGGCTGAATTGCTCGAAATTGCCCTGGAGCATCGCATCCCCCTTGCTCCGGTCCGCACTTATGCCGAAGTGCGCGCCGATCCCTCGTTGGCTGATTTGTTCTTCGTCATCGAACGCGACGACACGGGGCCGATCTCATACCCCGGTCCGCCTTACGACCTCTTGGACGCCGATCCCACAGGATTCCGACATGCCCCGACTCTCGGGCAGCACAACCGCGCCGTGCTGTGCGACGAACTCGGGTACACGCGGGAAGACCTCGTCAAGTTGTACCAGACCGGCATCATCTGACCGCCCGGGATTGTTCCCTTCCAGTTGCCCCGCACTATGACCATCGCCCGCCCCAGCGCATAGAGCTATGTTCATTCGCATCGCCGTAATCTGTGCAGTGCTGTTTCTCGGCTGCTGTCTGATCGCTCGCCAGATCGCCATCCGCAAAAACCATCGACCGGAAGTCATCATCGTTGCCGGTATCATCGTCGGAGCGATAGTCTTCGCCCTTCTTTGGACACTCAGCCTGGTGTACGGCGGGCCATACACCAAGATCGCCGCCGCCGCGGCCCTGGCCGTGATGCCGGCGGTCGCCGCTTGGATTGTCCCGGAACGCCAACAGTAACCCGTTCGAGATTTCACAAATGAACAGCCAACCCGAAAAAACTCCCAGTGTATCCAACGCGGGCGCCCTCGCCGCTTACCGCGTCCTCGACTTTGGCTGGGTCCTGGCCGGCGCCATCCCCGGCATGGTCCTGAGCGACATGGGCGCCGAGGTGATCAAGGTCGAAACGCGCCAGCGCCTCGACTACATGCGCATGGGTCGCCCCATAGTAGGCGATCGGCCCGACCCTGAGCAAAACCCCATGTTTCACAACGTCAACCGCGGCAAGCTCAGCATCACCCTGAACATTAGCGAACCGGAGGCGGTGGAACTCGCCAGGCGCCTGGTCGCTGAGAGCGACGTTGTCATCGAAAACTTTTCACCAGGCGTCATGGACCGTCTGGGACTGGGCTACGAAACATTGCGGGGAATCAAACCCGACATCATCATGGCCTCCATCTCGTCCACCGGCCAGGAGGGTCCGTTACGCGACCTTCGCGCCTACGCCCCGTCCATCGGCGCCCTGTCCGGCCTGGATAGCACCATGGGATACGAAGGCGGAGGGCCGCTGGGATTGAAGCATGCCTTCGGCGACATTTGCGGCGCCCTCCACGCCATCTTCGCCATCGTGTCATCTCTCTACCGGCGCAACCGGACCGGCGAAGGCCAGTACATCGACGTGTCCATGCTGCGTGCCACAGTGGTAACCCAGGGCGTTGGACTCATGGAACACGCTCTCACCGGCCGCGCGCTGCGACCGCGAGGCAACTACGACCCGACGATGGTTCCCTACGGCAACTATCCTTGCGCCGGCGGCGACCAATGGATTTCCATCGCCGTTGCCAACGATGATGAATGGCAGGGCCTGCTCAACGCCATGGGCAGTCCTGGCTGGGCCGAAGACCAACGGTTCGCCAGCCAGTATCGGCGCCAGCGCCACCGGCGCGAACTCGATGCCCTGCTCTCCCAATGGACTTCCCAACACGAACCGAATTCCCTCACGGGCTTGTTGCAGGACCACGGCGTCGCGGCAGCGCCTGTGCTCAGCGCCGAGGAGCGGCTGTTCCATCCGCATTTCATGGAGCGCGGGCTGTACAGCGACATCGACCACCCGGCCCTTGGCGCGGAACCCATATTCAACCTCATGTGGGGTCTGAACAAAACCCCGTCATCCGTTCGCCGCCACGCCCCCCTGATGGGCGAGCACAACCGGCAAGTGCTCTGCGGCACGCTGGGTTTGACCGAATCGGAGCTGACCGATTTGGAAGAGCGCCAGGTGGTATATTAGCGACGCCGTCTGTATCGCATCCGGACCGACCCGTGCGTAACTGTTCAGAGTTGGTGAGGTGAATTGGCGGAACTGGGTTTGCGGATGGGTTGCGGTGGAGG
>JAJDXU010000191.1 GCA_022823105.1 Dehalococcoidia bacterium | reverse complement strand
CGGCAGAATACGCGCCAACTGCGCCAACGCCGATGTATATAACCCCGAAAACGATGTATGCGGCTCTGACAACCTGCTGTCTTTCATAACCCGTAGTTGTGTTCAGAATGGTAAGGACACCGTTCCCGGCAAGCTGGACACTGAGGATAAGCAATAGCAGATAGACCGCGATTCGGATTTCTTTGGGAATGTTCATGCTGGTTAAATTGTTGACAATCCCTGTTCCTTTCGCGTTCCGGGTCCTGCTCCGGCGCCCCGATTGCCTAGTCGGTGAACAGGTGGCCCAGGCCGAAGTCGCCGGCCAGGCTGTGCAGTTCCATCATGTGCTCCCCGTTGGGCCGCGCCAGTCCGCTCTGCCAGCGCCACACGGTGTGGGGATAGACGCCCAGGCGGCGGGCAATCTCTGCCCAGGGCAGCCTCGACTCCTCCTTGAAGCGCTTCAATCGCTGGGGGAAGTCGGCGGGGAAGTCCCGGACCATGGTGTTGTGGTGAATCCGCTGTCTCGGCATTGCTGGCTTCCTCCAGCAGAACGTGGGGCAGGCTCCGGCGGTCCGGATGCCCTCTGTTCTCCGGCAAGTGGGCAGGGTTCCCCAAACAGCGTGTTGGCAACCGGCTGATCGAGGATGGCCGGAGTGAATGCCCTGCCTTCCGTCATGGAAATCAAGGGGATTATAGTGAATTTCAGCCAAACCGTCACCGGGATGATGCGCTCCGGCGACTCCAAAGCAGGGGGAACACCATGAGCATACGGAATCGGCTGTATCCGACAGCGAAACCGACGGGAGACTGCAACGCGGTCCGGAAGGGCAGCCGGGCCAGGGCTTCCCGGATGCGCTCGCATGAGAATGCCATGTTTCCAGCGCAGCAGCGAGACGGCTCCGCCGTCATCGGGCAGGTGTCATTGCCCGATGCGGCCGGGCTGAATACCCGGCAGGGATGCACAGGATGGCCGTTTCTGGCGACGGCGGTAACCACACGGCGCGGGAAGAAACACCCGCTTCCCGGTTTCTCCGGTTACAAGATGAACTCGCCTACGGCACCAGCTACAACGGTCGGATCCTCGTACCGGTGAAGCGCCTGGTGGACAATCGGGGCTGTTTCGTAACGCTGGAGAAACCGCACACAACTTGCGAAAATTCTGCGGCGGCACGCGGCGAACGCCAATCCGAATACCCGGCTAGAAGAAGGACCTGATCGCGACCAGAATTTCTGCGGTTTTGGAATCGTTCAGACGGGCGATGGTTCGCTGGAAAACGCATTCATTCAACGCGGTAAGGCGCTCTGGTCGCGCCGGTCTGTTGAGCCTGAGCAATTGCCCGGTTTGCAGGCCCTCCGGTATTTTGGCCACTTTCCGGGCGTGAACGGCCCGTCCGCTGGCTATTTCGCACACTATCCAATCGCGCTCCGTGCCATCACGCACGTCAGCCACTACCAACACTGGCCTGATCTTGATTTGCCGCAAGTTGGTGAAGGGAGAGGGCGCCAGCACGATATCGCCCACCATCGGCTAGTCTTCGCCCTCCCCGATGTCCGGCAGCGACGCCGGCCACGCCTGGTACTCCGGGTCGTCGTCCAGCCCACCCTGTCCGCCGAGCCATTGCGACAGCCCCAGCGTCTCCCACTCCGGCCGGTCCCGGTCCCCGGACACCACCAGGTTCTCTCCATCCCAATGGGCCATGCGTCCCACGATCTCCACCGTCTTCACGCTGACCGTGCACACCCGCGTCAGCAGGTCTATCACCCGTTCCTTGTGGTCGGCGAACCGGTAGGTGTTGAACCGCTCCGCGATGGTGGGGTCCCGGGGCTTGCGTTCCTTGTACTGGTCCAGCACCCACTCCAGGGCGGAGCGGCTGCCCAGCCGGTACTCCCACGCCTCCGGCGGCACTCCCCACAGCGTGGTCTTGACGTCCAGAGCGATGGCTCCCTTTTCCCTATCGGCCCGCAGGATCACCCGTCTGGGTTCGCCCTCCAGGTCTACCCGTTCCAACGAGTACGGTTCCGCCTGCTCGAACCCGACGTGCAGGTCCAACAGTTCCCGACCCATGTCCCGCCACAGGTGGAAGTCGTGGTAGAAGGGCAGCCGGGGAAACTCCCGCAGCAGGTCCACCCGGTAGTCGCGGCGGTACACCGGGTCGTGAAGCACGGCGTAGGTGTAGGCGAAGATGTCCCCGGCGGTGATGCCCTCGGGCCCGGCCAGTTCGTCGGACGCCTCGCCCCACTCCTCGCGGTAGTGGCCGTTGAACTGCCGGATACCCCACTCGGTAATGTTGCAGACCATCTCGCCGTCGTCGTTGTAGCGATAGAGGGGGAGACATTGGGTCTTTTCCAGCATGTCAAATCCGAACAGTCTATCGGTGGCTAACGCTTGAAAGGACTTTGACGAGGCAAGGCCCGAGAAACAGATGACTCTGTTGGGCTGTTTCAAATCAGGCCCGAAGATTTCGTAGTGATTGGAGGTCAACACATCATTCAGCGTGAAATCTGCAAAGTGGTGCTTTGCGACATAGGGGCGATATAGCGATTGGATACGATTGGCTTCGCTATAGACTATCCGTCGCCCACGCTGAAATTCGTTTCGTAGGTCCCGACTCCATTTGATGACCGGATCATACGAATCGTCGGCAGCGTCCAGCAATCCGTTGTAGGTATCGGCAAAGAAAAGCGCCTTGGCGCGGAGGTTGTTCACATCGAAGTCGTACACCCACTCGTCGCGGTTGGTCTTGGCGCCGTTGGCGAACAGACCGAATACCGCCCGCTCATCGGCGGCAGACTTGGCGAACTTGGTCTCCCGGTTGGCCAGGGGCAGCAGCGTCTCAAAGTCGCTGTTGGACTGGTTCAGCCAGTCGTTCCGCTTGTCTGGCGTAATGCTCTCAAAGTCAACCTCGTCGATGGCGGCATCCCGCAGGTAGGCCAGCTTGTCCTTGGCCAGTTCCGCGTCTTCCCGCCTTGCGTAATGAATGCCGCACTGACCCAGCCTGGCTTTGTCCCTCACAAAGAACCCTATGGCAACGCCGGTCTGTATGCCAAAGACGTTGTGCGTGGTGCCTGAGATTTTCGGGTTGCGCCGCACGTCCGAGCCCAGGTCAAGCACGTAAATATCGGTGAACTCTTCCGCCGCCACCTTGCGGAACCCGTCGTCCTGGCGGGTGTCCAGGTAGGCCCGGTTGGTGATAAACGCTATGATGCCGTCGTCGTCCAGCCTATCGGACGCCCACCGGATGAACCGCTTGTACATATCGTACTGGTGCGTTCTTTGGGCCGTCCCTTCATGCACGTAGGTTTCGCGGATGCGCCGGTCTATGTCGGCATAATCCCGGTTGGCTCCACCGTCGCCCCACAGCGTAGCGCTGTCGTTGTACGGTGGGTTGCCGATGATCACGCTGATGGGCTTTTCGTTCTGCTCCTGCACCCGTATCCAGTTCTCTTCCGACAGCGCCCCCAGGTTGAAGGCTCCCTGCCGCGTCACCGCGCCTCCCGTCGCGCCCCGCTGCTGCCAGTCCATGTTGTCCAGCGTGTCCACGAAGCAAAGGCTGGGAAACTCCAGGTACTCCCCCGTCCGTTCCCTATAGGTGTATTCGATGTTCAGGTTGGCGATGTAGTAGGGCAGTATCGCCACCTCGTTGGCGTGAATTTCATGCCGGTACTTGTGCTCCAGCCGCTCCAGGGGCAGGTAGTTGATCAGGTTGGTGATGAACGTCCCCGTCCCCGTGGCCGGGTCCAGGATCTGCACGTTCTCGTCGGCCAGGGTCTTGCCGAAGTGCTTCTGCAGCAGGTGGTCCGTGCCCCGGATGATGAAGTCCACCACCTCGTTGGGGGTATAGACCACGCCCAGGCGGTCGGCGGCGGCGGGATTGTAGGCCTGGTAGAAGTCCTCGTAGACGGCCTTGAGGAACTGCTGCTTCTCGGCGTAGTCGGCGATTTCGTCGGCGGCCCGCCCGATTGCACCGTAGTAGGCACGGAGTCGGTCGATGGCCTCCCGGCGCACGTTGCCGGTGAAAAACGTCCCTTCCAGCTCATCAAGCTGGTGGGCAACGTTGTTTTCCTTGTGGAACTGGTCCTCG
>JAJDXU010000407.1 GCA_022823105.1 Dehalococcoidia bacterium | reverse complement strand
ATCCTGGTTCAGGGCGCTGGGGGCATAACCCCTAGGGTTGCAAACCACACGGGTCCCATCGACCGTATAATCAAAGGAATCATGGACATGCCCATGAACCCACAGGACGGCCCGGCGATCACCCATCAGGCTTTCCAGGTTGCTGGCAAAGGCAGGGGATAACAGGTCACCCACGTAGCGTCGGGAAATCGATCGCGATGATGGTGCGTGGTGAGTCACCACCACCGTTTTTCCACTGAAGGGCTGCGCCAGCATGGAGGTCAGCCAAGCCCGGCTGTCAGTGTGCAGCTGCAGGGCATCCCGGGGCGTAAAACCGCGGTCCTCATGCCCGATGACCACAAAGTCCGTCATATACTGTTGAGCCTCAAACATGGCTGGTACCCGTTTTTCCAGGCCCAGCAAGGCAAAGTCAGTCCACAGGGTGCTGCCCAGAAACCGTACCCCGTTGATAATCACCTGGTCAACGTTCAGGACATGCAGGTTTCGCTTAGCCCTTGCCTTCAGGTCATCGATCAAGTCCGTGTTGTTTCGATAGTACTCGTGATTGCCCGGCACGTAGATCACGGGTTGATCGGGAAACTGCTTTTGCGCCCAGTGCAAGCCTCCCAGCCCGACTCCAATATCACCCGCTAGCACCACGACATCCGCACCTGTTGTCGGCGGCTTGAAGTCTTCAAATTCAATGTGTAGGTCATTCAGAATGTGGACTTTCATAACAGGGCTGCTACAGACAAATTCAGACACATCACATTACTACATTATCGCATTCGGACCTGCATCTGTTTTGCAACTCGGTTAGGTGGCTGGCTGGGAATCGGGGAAGTCCCGGACATCTGCACTCATCCGGGAACCTTGGCGGGTACATGCCTGCTGAACCAGTATTAAGAAATAGATACTCTTTTCAGCCAGGTCGGCGAGCCATGAAACTGTAGTAGTTGCACGAGGCAAAGAAACGATGCTCCTCGATCGCCCTGTGCTGTGCCTTGATCCATCTGTCTATGTCCGCCTTTGGCACGAGACCGGACTCTGCCATCAAAGGAGCATAGGTGTCGGCCATGCTTCGAAAATAGCTCCCTTGCCCAATTTCTGACACCAGATCGGAGAGGATTTCGGTCAACTCGAAACCTGCAGTCGCAAGCAACTGGGACATGTGCCTCATGACCACGGGGTTGTTGAACACCGTCCGAGCCAGTGCCCAATCCACACATCGACCTACTTCAACATCATCAAACCCGTAGGTCAGCGATGCGTAGTCGCCATCAAATACCACCAGAGTGCCTCTGGGTTTCAGGACACGGTAGGCTTCTTTTAGAACCATTGCAGGATCCGTAACGTGGCTGATTACTGTGTGTGCGATCACGGCATCAAAGTGCCCGGATACGGACTGCAGTGCATGCGCATCTCCAACCTTGAACATCAGTCTGTTTTCAAGCTTCTCGTGTGCTGCGAACTGCTTGGCGACCTTAACCAAAGCCGGACTCTGATCTATGCCTGTAATATGGATTTGCTTGTCTGTCATGGAGGCAAGCAGCCGTGCAATTACACCGGTCCCAGACCCGATCTCAAGCACCTTGGCACTTTTGGATAAGCCAAGTTTGGATGCATAGTTCTCAAATAAGCAGGTAAACGCAGGCTCCTTGCCACGGCTCTCGAGTCGGTCGATCAAGCCGTTGATCGCACTGGGGTCAAGGTCATTGATAAACCGGTGCGGGTCGCGAACCTGTGGAATGTCATGGGAAGTCGGGTCTTGCCTGCGGGCAGTAGTATTGCAGGAATCCGAAGGAGGGTCGGCAGAAGTCGCCATGGGCTACTCCAGTATGAGCATGGCAAAAGTGTACCGTACGAAACTCGATTGAAAACAGAAATTTCCTGTAGGTACGGTTGAAGCTGGTGTCCGTTGGGGCGCAACCCAGTCCAGGCGCTGGCCCCGCTGTGCTCTGGATCGTCCTCTGCGTAGTAGCCGTCACGCTCATTGTAGCTCGGGCCCTGAGCCGGGGAGGCGCCGGGGGTACCCGTCCGCCGTCCCCGGACATCGCGTCCGCCGCCTCCACGGCTACCAGCGGATGCCCGCGCGCAGCATCACTCCATGCTCGACCGGTTCCCTTGCGCCGTTGTCGTTGACAGGCTCCCTCCGCGTCGCATCGAGCGTGGCCTCGAA
Source organism: Dehalococcoidia bacterium (assembly GCA_022823105.1). GTDB lineage: Bacteria > Chloroflexota > Dehalococcoidia > Lucifugimonadales > UBA3495 > Bin87. Next base: position 1,791 of record JAJDXU010000407.1, on the reverse strand, counting down.
CCCGGGATCGCCCTGGATGACGGAGGTCAGCCGCCAGCCGATCCGGTAGTCGCGCCCCCCGGCGCCCGTGAGGCCGAAGCCGAGATTGGGCGTACCGGTGAAGCGGTCACCGAACAGCCCCTTGCCATAGCCGAGTTCACCCACCAGCCAGCTCTCGGGCTCGAACGTCCTGCCGCCCTGTGCCAGGCCCCGCGCGTCGCGTGCCGACCACAGCCGGTCCACGCCGTCACCCGGCACCCCGTATGTCGGCGCTAGGCTGAACGAGAGGCCCCGTCCCCGCTTGCCCGGGGCGAGGCGCACCGTACCCGACGCGCCCCACTCGCGGTACTTTGAGTCCTCGTGCGCGATGAGCGCCCGGACCTTCGCCTCCACGCTGAGCCCCGTGTCCGGATCGGTGTAGGACACCCGGCCGCCGAGCTCGACACCCGCACCGGTCTCAGCGTCCCCGCCGTCATGGCGGAGCCCAAGCTCCAGGCCCTGCGTCAGCGTGCCGTCGCCCATCTCGAACGCACGGCTGCCTTCGAGTGCAAGTCGCACCCGGCTCGCATCCGCCATGGTGTCGCCCTCGTTCGAGATGACCTCCGCCGTCGTCTCAACGTAAAACGCGTCCGCCGTCAGCGCAAAGTCGAAGCTGCCAGCCTCATCCGCCGTCAGCAACGCGCCCCTTCCGCCCAGGGCGGCGAGCCGCAACGAGAGGTCGGTGCGGGTGATCCGCTCCGGCTGGCCGGTCGCTTCGTTGGCCTTCTGCACGATGGTCATGTTGCCGGTGCCGTAGCCCGCCAGACCCCACACCGAAACTCGCTCGTTCACGCTCACCCGCGCATAGGGACTCACCGTGGTCATCGAGCTCTCGATTTTCCCTGAGTCCACGCCCGGATGAGCGAATGTGCCCTCTCCCTCGCTCACTGACACCGAGACGCCCGCCAGCAGCCGGTTCCATTCCGCGTCCGCGCCGAGGATGCCCGTGGCCATCTCGCCGTCAATGCGGCCGGTGCCGCTATTCGCCGGCGCCTCGCCGTCGAAGCCGCTCACCGTCACCAGGCCCCACGCGGCCAGGCCAGGCCCGCTGACGTCGTCCTCGCGGGCGAGATGGAACGCGCTCCCGAGCAGCAGCTCGCGGCCCGTCATCAGCCGCCTCGACGGGGCGCCCACGATCTGTGTGGTCGAGGTCAGGGTCCGGCCGAGGAACGCGTCGTCCCCCACCTCCGCAAGGTTCATGGTCTGGCCGGCCACCGTCACCTGCACGCCGGTGAGCGGACCCGATAGACGGTCGGAGACCGCCCCCGTCACATGGTCCGCCACCGTGCGCCCAAAGCGCGACAGCCACATCTTCTGCAGCGGGTCATCGTTCGAGATGGTGCCGGTCGCCACGAGATCTCCTTCGCGCGCGCCTTCCACGTTCGAGAGCGTCAGCGTGAAGGTCTCGTTGCCCTCGTCGAGGTCGTCGTCGAGGATCGGCACGCTCACCGTCTTCGAGGCCTCACCCGCAGCAAACGTCAGCGTGCCACTCGTCGACGTGTAGTCCTCGCCCGCCGTCGCCGTGCCTTCCGCCGTCGCGTAGTCCACCGTCACCCGGTGCTCGCTGCTCGTGAAGGCGCGGCTCAGGGAGACCTGGAACGAGATCGAGCCCGCGCTTTCGTTCGCCTGCGCGTCCGCCACCGAGATCTTGGGGCGCCCACCCGACCACAACCCACTCTGCTGGTTCACGTGGTCGTACCCGCCGTAAATGTTCGGCAGGCCCCTGCCCCGCGACGGATACGGCCCGCCGTCCGGCGGGGGCGGGCCGTGGGT
>JAJDXU010000066.1 GCA_022823105.1 Dehalococcoidia bacterium | reverse complement strand
GTTGGGGTGGGGGGTGGGGGAGAATGGGGGCGTTGAGGACGGTTTTGGGGGCGATATTCACGGTTTTTGCGGGCTTTTGGTGGATTTGGGGGAGCGACGTTGGGGAGTTCGGTGTTGGGATGCGGGTATTGTTTGGACGTGGGGATCGGGATGGCTCGCAGGATGGCTCGGGAGATGGCGGCGGGACAGATTTGAGGCTCCCGTTAACCATGGTAAAGATGGGTGAGGTGCGGAGGAAGGGGGGAAGTGTCATCGGCAACGGGAAAGGGCAGAGAGGGGATTTCCTGGGGGATCGGAAGGCCCTGGTCGCTCCAAACCAACATATCTGCTGTGTCATGCCATTGGTCGATAACACGCACCCGGGGCGTGCAGCCGTCGCGCTCGACATCATCGCAGGTTGTCGCCAGGGTTATGTAAGCCCTGGCGACGGTGCTCACCCGGCGCAACATTCCGGAACGCACCTTTGCTGACTGGAAACGACGACTGACCGGTTTTCCGGAGGTAGGCATGATGGTGGGCCTAATGTGGCGACAATCGGGCCAGGCAGCAGGACACGCCATAGGCCATCCGCATGGCACCCTGCGGTCGTGCGTGAACTACCTCCAACCATCGATCAAACTGATGGGGAAGGTGCGGAGCAGCTCCGCGGCAATCAATCGCCGCAGCCGGCCGGTCACGCCCTGCGATCGGGAGTTCCGGCGCCGGGAGGTTCGCGCTGAGACGAGGGCAGCACTCGCCAAACGCAAGGCGAGATTGTACCCAGCAGCGTTGTTGGGCGCCATCAGGGAAGCTCAGTCAGAGCTGACGGCCATCGTGTCCCCTGAAATCAGGCCCACGCTGGTGGCGAAAACCCGCAGCGGCCCCTGGCCACGCTGCCGGAACGGTGGAATGGGGAGACGGAACCGGTCGATTGGGAACCCTGCATGAAACCGCGGCGCGATAGGCGAAAGCGGAAGGGACTTTTTCACGGAGTGTAATGCGAAGCGCTGAACTCGGCGTTGCTCACTTCAAGCGGCGCGGGCAAGGGAGTCCACCGTCGATGTCAAAAGGCGGCCAGGGGTTCCCATGTGTCGAAATTTGCGGCCAAGCGCACGGGGATGCCGCCGAGAGTCGACGCGACTCGGCCCGTGTGGTTCAGGCGAGATTCTCGATGGCGACAGGATCCAGGTCGTCCGCCGGATCGAAGCCGAAAATCCGGGAGTAAAAATAGAACTCTGCGGAGAGGCAGCGCTTGATGGTGTCCGCCATCCGGAACCCGTGGTGTTCGCCTTCGAATGCGAGGTATGCAGTGGGAACGCCGTTGGTCCGCAACGTGTTGAACATCTCCTCGGACTGGATCGCAGGCACAATGGTGTCCTCCAAGCCCTGAAAGAAAATGACCGGGCAGGTGGTGTACTCGGGGAAGTTGATCGGCGAGCGTTCGACGTATCTGCGGCGATACAGTGGATACGGGCCCACCAGGCCCACCAGGCTGTGCGCGTCAAACTTGTGAATTCCGCTGAGCAACGCTTCCAGATCGGACACTCCGAAATAGCTGGCCCCGGCCTTGAAAACGTCGCGGAACGCCATGGAGGCCAGGGCAGTGAAACCGCCGGCGCTGCCGCCGCTGATGGCGACCCGCTCACCGTCGACGTCGCCCCTGCCCACCACGTAGAGTGCGGCGTTAACGCAATCTTCAACGTCCACAACGCCCCACTCCCCGATCAATCGCTCGCGATAGTGGCGGCCGTATCCCGTGCTGCCGCCGTAGTTGACGTCCAGGACGGCCACGCCGCGGCTGGTCCAATATTGGGTGGTCAGATTGAGGTCGGCCGAGGCCGCGCTGTGAGGACCGCCATGGCAGGTGACAACCATCGGCGGCGCCTCGCCGTCGGGCGCAACGTAGTCCTGATTGCTCGGGGCGTAGAAAAAAGCGTGGGCCGTCTCGTCGTTATCGGTGGGAAACTCGATGGTCTCCGGCACGGAGATGTACCCCAGTGGTAGATCCTCCTCGTATTCCACCCGCAGCACTTCGACCTCACCGTCCTCCAGGTTTACCTCGAGCAGCGACAGGGGCTGAACGGGGGAGCCGGCAACCAGCACGACCCTTCCCGCCTCAACTTGCAGGTCTCCGTGCCCCATTTCCCAGTATGGGAAGTCAATGGGCGTCATTCGCCGGTTGTCCAGTGAAACCCGCGCCAAACTCCAATGGCCGTTCCGCGAATAAGAGCAGATCAGGCTGCTGGGCGAGTCGAAGCCGTAGGAGCACATGCCAACCCACCAATTGGACCTGGCAAACTCGGCTTCCATGGGGCAGATTGCCTCCACTTCGCCCTCCCGCCAGCGATAGAGGTTGGCCCAATCCGTGCGGTCGGAGATGAAGCACAGGTCTCCGGCGGGTGACCACTCCGGTTGAATCACCGCTTCATCGACGCCGCCGGCCACAAAAATGGGTTCGCCAAGGCCGCCGGCGGCGTCCAGCGGCGCGACCCAGAGTTCGGTGCCGTCCCACGGCATATTGGGGTGGTCCCAGGTGAGCCAGGCCAGGTGTTTACCGTCCGGGCTGATCGATGGCGAGCTGTGGAAGTCGTTGTCCGCCAGCAGCACCTGCGGCTCACCGAGTCCCTCGACGTCCAGGCTGACGATCTCGCTCAGGGGGTGATCCTCGTCGGGGTCGGTGTGGTTTTCGCGAATGCAGATGATCCGGCCCAGTTGCCGGTCGAACACCTTGCTGCCATACCTGAATTCACCCTCAGGCGTGATGGGTTCGGGGGCCGCTCCGGGAAGCTGCCGGTACACGCGCTGGTCGGCACCGTTGGAGAAGTAAACCAGGCCATCGGCGACCGTGAAGCTGCGGGCGCCGTACTCATTCACCATCGAATCCACGCTGAATCCCGGCGGCGTCACATCCTCCGGACTTCCGCCGACGCGCCGCCTGACGACCACCGTCCGGCCGTCCTCTCCGGGACGCACTTCGGCCCAATAGGTATAGGGCCCGTCCAGCGCGATGCGCAGGAGGTTCACAGTCCCGTGGGCCACCATGTCCAACGTGATTGGCGATTTCCAGGATCCGTAGGGAGCGATCTGTGGCGAATTCATCATCAAAGTCGAATGCCGAAAACTATTCAGGGTCAACTCGATACCAGCGTCTCATTTCTCCGTCGCGACGGCAATGACCGCGGCAGGTTTTCGAATGGGGGCTACGGTTCGATTGTACGGTAATAGGGGCATCCCGTGTAGTCCGCCCGGAGCGCCCGGCCGTCGGCGAAGGCGGAAAAGGCAAGCGTCTCGGGGCTGAGTTCATCTGCGCCGATCCGGAAACTGCCGTCGTCCCTCGGCGTCAAGGGCTCGGTGTTCCCCCACGGGTTCAGCAAGGTGAGTTCACCCTTGCGGACAGCGATCCTGAAGTTCGACAGCTCAGGGTTTCTCGCCCGGAAGTGTCCGAGGTACGCATCCCACTGTTGCGGGTAATGGAATTCTCGGGGTCCGGCGTACCGGTCGCCTACGTACCAGTTACCACCGTGGAAGGCTTCCGAAACCCGTCCTTCCGCCCTGTTGAACTCCAGGAGGGCGAGGTCGAAGTCCGGATGCGGCACATAGAAGGTGTCCTGGCTGCGCTTTTCCAGCGTGACAGACTCCCCGCCGTGCGACAGGAACAGCCTGCAACCATCCGCAACCAGGGTCAGCGCGCCCGACGCTGACCGGTACCGTCCAGCGTAGTCCTGGGCGTCCGGAACGTACGTCGCATCCATCGGTTTGGGGACCGCGGGCCATTCCTTGCCTTCCCGGGCGGCGCACACAGCGGTGAGCGCGTGCTGGGCAACTTCAACAAGCGGATCCGTCTCGCCCATCCGGTTCGTCAGCAAGATGATGCCGAGGCCGGCCTCCATGTCCACGACCATTGCCGAGCGGAACCCGGCGTTGCCGCCGCCGTGGCCGATGTATCTGCGACCCGACACAGAGTAGGCCGCCAGGCCGTAACCATAGTAGTCGCCGCCGGTCCAAATGCCGTTGTCGGTCATGAGCCTGAAGCTGTCTTCAGAAATCACGCTGCCCGAGGGACCCTGGCCGCGATTGAGCAGCAATCGCAAATAGGTGGCCATATCGCCCACTGTGGACACCTGGGCGCCGTCGCCTGTGGCGTAGGGGGCCCAAATCGCAGGAACCACCGGATGGTTGCGATGCTCCGGCCGGTCGTCGAAGATCGCCATGTGGCCGGTTGCTACCTGTTGGCGGCCGGCGATTGTGACGGCGGGGAAGGTGTCGTTCATGCCCAGGGGCGCCAGCATCCGCTCTTGTATCGCGTCCGGCAGGGTATTGCCGGTCATTCGCTCCAGCAGGAACCCAAGGGTCTTGTAGCCAATGTTGGAATAGCAGAAATACTCGCCCGGCGGTGATACTGGTCGAAAGTCCCGCAACGCCCAGCTCTCGTATAAACCGTGCGGCGCGATGTCGGTCCCTCGGGGCAGGCCGGACGTATGGTTGAGCAGGTGATGGACGGTTATCTCCGAAAACTGCGAACTGACGCCAAACCAGGGCAGATAGCGGGAAACGGGCGCGTGCAGGTCAATGAGGCCGGCTTCGTGGAGCTGAAGAATCGGTATCACGGTGAATGGCTTTCCCAGAGAACCAATCTCAAACCGTGTGGCGGTCGTGACCGGGGACCTGGTGTTCACATCGGCGACACCCCGGGCCGCCGACCACAGCAACTCTCGCCGGTCGGTTACCGCCAGGGTCATGCCCGGCAGGCCCATGGAGTCCATTGTGACCGCCATCAAACGGTCCAAATGATTGGCTACGCTCTCAGAGAAGGCCATGAACCGATCCTCCCGCAATTGTTACCGGCGTGGAGTTG
>JAJDXU010000162.1 GCA_022823105.1 Dehalococcoidia bacterium | reverse complement strand
TTGATCAGCACGGCGTTGGCGATGCCGGCGTCGGCTCCCTGGGCGAGGCGCGCCGGGTTGGTGGTGAACAGATCGTCGCCGATGAGCTGAGTGGTCGCGCCCATCTGTTGGGTCAGGTATTCCCAGCCGTCCCAGTCGTCTTCGGACAGGCCGTCCTCGATGGAGATGATGGGGTAGGTTGCGCTCCAGTGGACGAGGAGGTCGGCCAGTTCGGTGGACGTGAACGAGCGGCCCTCGGCGCGCAGCATGTAGGCGCCGTTGCCTGAGCCGGGATTTGGGTCGGCGAACTCGGTGGCGGCGACGTCCATGCCGAGGGCGATGTCGCCGTCGCGGGAGCAGCGGTACCCGGCCAGGCGGGTGGCGTCGTAGAGGACCGCCAGGGCGTCCTCATGGCAGGGCAGTGGCGGGCCGTATCCGCCCTCGTCGGCGACGCCGTAGCGGTAGGGGCCGGACTGGGAGAAGACGCGGCCCACGGCGCGGTACACGTCCACGACCATGCGCAGGGCGTCGCTGTAGGTCTCCGCGCCGATGGGGATGGCGAGAAAGTCCTGCATGTCGAGGCCGCCGGATGAATGGCGTCCGCCGCTGATGATGTTGACCATGGGGACGGGCATGGTGGCGGCGTCGGGACCGCCGAGATAGCGAAACAGCGGTTGGTCGGTGGCTGCTGCCGCGGCGTGGGCAGCGGCCAGGGATACGCCGAGGATGGCGTTGGCCCCGAGGCGGGACTTGTTGGACGTGCCGTCCAGTTCACGCAGGAATTCATCGAGCGTGGGTTGGTCGGCGGCGTCCATTGAGCCGCAGACGGAGGGCGCGATGATGGTGTTGACCGCGGCGACGGCACGCAGGACGCCCAAACCTTCGTAGCGGCCGGGGTCGCCGTCGCGGAGTTCGATGGCCTCGTGGCGTCCGGTGGACGCGCCGGAGGGGACGATGGCCCGGCCCATCGCGCCGCCGTCCAGATGTATGTCCACCTCAACGGTGGGGTTCCCGCGAGAATCGAGGACCTCGCGGGCGCGGACGGCGGCGATGTTGGTCGAGTTGGGCATGGCCTATTATTGACCCGCTGGTGGCAAAGCCATGTGGTTCGACAGGCTCACCACGCGCGGATCTGTGCTCCGGGAGCGGTTCAGCGTTCCTGGAAATGACAAGCCGGCTAGCCGTGGCCTTCGGAGACGATGTCGTTGAAGGTTACGCGGAGCATGGGGGCGTCGGTCTCGTTCTTCCACTGGTGATGCTCCCCGGGAGGGACGCGGACGGCGTCGCCGGCGGTGACGGTGTACTCGGTACCTGATACGACCAGAGTGCCGGTGCCCTCGAGGACGAACACGGTATGGTCCCAGGTGTGGTTGTGGCCGCCGGTCTCGGGGTGGCTCACCGCTCCGGGCTGCATGTAGCCGTTGTAGAGCATCAGGTAGTTGGGGCAGCCGTCGCGTCCGCCCAGCATGGTGTGGCCGGTCTCGTCGTTTAGGTCGGCGTGGTTGCGAATCACCGGCGGTGTGCCGGCGCCGGGCTCGGAACCGCCGGGCCGGGCGTTGCCGCTGGCGGCGGAGATGGGGTTGATCTCGATGCGGCGTATGGGGCTGTCGCTGTCGTTGCGGGTGACGTGGTCGACCATGGGTGGGATGAACATGGCGTCGCCGGCCTTGACCGGGTATTCCTTGCCGTCGGCGACCAGGGTGCCGTTGCCCTCGATGATATAGACCTCGTGCTCCCACTCGTGGATGTGGTGGGCACTGGTGCCGCCCGGCTCAATGACCGAGTAGGCCAGGGTCAGGAAGGGATCATCGTCGGCGCTGATCAGGCGCGCGACCTCTCCGGCGGGAAAGTCCTTGATGTTGCGAATCAGGGGTTCCATTAGTCCTCTCCTTGTTGAGTCGGGATGGCGGATGGTCGGGATGGCGGAGCGTCGGGTTAGAGTTCGTGGCGGTGGCTGTCGTCTCCGCCGCCGCGGTTGGGGGCGTCGGGCGGCAGGGTGATGATGGCGCGGCGATGGGTGCCGACGCCGATGGTGCGGTCGCCGTCCAGGACCTCGACCTTGAAGTAGAGCCAGCGGCCGTCGACTTTTTCGAGTTCGGCGTTTGCGACGACCGTGACCCCGATGTCGGCGGTGGCGACGTGGCGGATGTTGACCTCAAAGCCGACGGTGGACTGCTCGGGCGGCAGGTGGTCGAGGATGGCGCGCTGGGAGGCCTGCTCCATGGCGCGGATCATGGACGGGGTGCTGAGTTTGCCGGTATGGGGCGCGGTGTTGTGCTCGCAGACGAGCACGTCACGGTGTCCAGTGAGGCCGGCGGTGAGGGTGGGCGGGGCGGAGTTGGATGGTTGGGTCATGTGGTTCGGTGGGTCCTCGGGTTGGTATGGGTGTGCTGTACGCGCGGTCATCATAACAGCGCGGGCGGGGGAGGTGCTAGTTTGAAGATTCGGTTTCAACTGGCGAACGTGTGATGGCCAGCCACCTTACCGGTACGAAGGAAATGGTTGAACCCGCTGACATCGATGAGAACTATTATGATAAGATATTTAGGCTAATTGCGTTGTTTTTTGGTCAAGAGTGTGAGTGGCATTGAAATCGTCGGCTTTTTGCAAATCTACGCAAACCGACAATGGCCTCCCCATACAACACGAGAGGTGTTAGAAACATGGCTTGGGATGATGGACTATCTGGCGTCGCGCTCAACATTGCCGCAACTCGCAAATCACCCCTGCGGGTAAACGCAGGGCCTGGCACGGGCAAGTCATATGCCCTGAAACGGCGAGTAGCGAGGCATCTTGAAGAGGGTGTAGACCCCGAACGTATTCTGGCGGTGACATTTACACGTAACGCCGCACAAAATTTGGTGGAAGATTTGCACTCTCTTGGAGTAGACGGGTGCGAAAATATCCAAGCCCGCACCTTGCATTCGTGGTGCTTTGAATTGCTAAACAGGCAGGAAGTCTTCGGGTACTTGAACCGCGTACCTAGGCCGCTGGTCACTTTCAACAAAGCCGGGACTTTGCAATTCGAGGCGGCACCAATGCTCAGCGATTTGATTTTTGCTGACCAAACCTTCCGTCCAAGAAAGAACTGTACGCAACGAATCAGGGCTTTCGAAGCTTCATGGGCAAGATTGCAATCAGAAGAACCAGGGTGGACCCAAGATCCAGTTGATCAAACACTGGAGCAAACCCTTGTTAGTTGGCTTCGGTTTCATAGAGCCATATTGATCGGTGAGTTGGTTCCGGAGTCGCTCCGTTTCCTGCGCAATAACCCCGCATCTTACGCAAGGGCAGCTTTCGACCACGTGTTGGTAGACGAATACCAAGATCTCAATAAAGCGGAGCAAATGTTGATCGACTTGATAGCGGGTGCAGGAACATCGTCGATAGTGGGGGATGCGAACCAATCGATATACAGTTTTCGTTACGCAAATCCCGAAGGGATTGGAGAGTTCAAAACTCGATTCCCGTTGACGCATGATGAATCTCTGGTCGAGTGTCGACGATGCCCACAACGCGTAGTCGTTTTGGCCAATCACCTGATAAGCCACAATCATCCGGGCCAATCTGCTGCCGTGTTGATGGCGAAGGAGGATAACCCGGAAGGGTATGTTCGTATCGTTCAATGGCGAGACATAGAAGAAGAAGCGCAAGGGATATCAAAGTTTGTTCATTTTCTGGTCAACGACCGCGGATATGATCCTGGGGAAGTCTTGATCGTCGTACCGCGACGGCTCATGGGTTATCGGATCAGGGACCTGCTTCGGGAGTGCGATGTCCCCAGCCACAGTTTTTTCAGTGAGGAAGCACTCGAGGCGCAAACGGCGCAACAGGCTTTCGCTCTGCTGACCCTTTTGGGTAATCCTGATGATAGGGTCGCTTTACGTTGGTGGCTCGGAAAAGACAGCCAAAATCACCTTGCTGGTCAATATGCGAAGCTACGAGCCCATTGTGAATCATCTGGAATGAGCCCGAGAGCGGCACTGGACAATATCGTCAGTGGTACGCTGCGGATCCCCGGGGTAGTCAATCTGGTGCAGAAATATCGTGAACTCCAAGTGGAGTTGACGAACGTCCGAGAGTTGGATCCCGCTGCTTTGATCGATGCCATCGCTCCGGAAGGCGACGACGATCTCCGTGCACTCCGCGATATAGCATTGAATGCGCTTTTAACGGTGGATACCGTTTCCAAATTGTTCGAAGAGATCAAGACTCACGTCACTCAACCCGAAATTCCGAACGAGACCCAATTCGTGCGCATCATGAGCCCCCACAAATCGAAAGGGCTGACTAGCAAAGCCACAATCATGGTGGGTTGCGTGGAGGGTCTGTTCCCGGTACATGATGACGACGCTACTCAGGCAGACCAAGAACGTATTTTGGAAGAACAGCGCAGACTGTTTTATGTGGGCATTACAAGATGCACTGAAGTTCTCGTCGTTTCATCCGCGCTCCGAATGGATCGGCAGATGGCATTGAGAACGGGCGCAAAGTTTTATGGACAAGGAACTGGCCTAGTAAATGTTCAGGCTAGCTATTTCGTTAATGAATTGGGACCGGCTGCGCCTAGTCCGATTACCGGTGAGGAATGGGCAAACGACCACTACGGTGTTTGACCGTTAGAACGTGTCGGTATCTGACTCTCGTTTAGATGACTCGTGCCTGACGATTGCCAGCATCGGGTATCTAGTTACACTCAGGTTCCGAAAAAACAGTTCGCTGCGTTTTTGACACTGCGCCCCGTTCGGGGTAGCATAATTGGGCGGTATTCTCGCAAAATTTTTCGGCGCCGGCCCAGCCATTCCGTAACCCACCGACCCCTTGCCATCGGCGGTAACAGCGCCTGATGGCGTGTGTTTATTCTGGGTTGACTGTGAGCATGGAGCGCGCCCATGACCATCCTGCCCATCGGGAGAAACGTCTTGACCAGCCCGACCACCAACTCCACCGACCGAGCCGATGGCACGTCGCCGTTGTCCGGTCCCGATATTGTTCCCGAATTTGAAGCGGCGCTGACTCGGCTGTGCGCCGTGGCGCGCCGCGGGCAACGCACGGACAGCCCTCTGTACAACCCGTCCGAGGAATGGATCGTCGGCAGGATGCCGATCTTCCAGGATTTGCCGGCGGAGACGCAATCGGAGCTATTGGCGCAGGCGCAGGAACTGGAGGCCGAGGCGGTGGAGGCCAACGCCGCCGGCCGGGCGTCGAGCAAGGTGTGGCCGGAAACGGTGTTCCGGCTGGACAACGGCGGGCTGGCGTTTTTCAGCCAGCTGGGAGTGGTGCGACGGCCCGACCTGACCCAGTATTTCGTGGAGGGGTTCACCCGCAACCGCGACGCGCTGGCGTTCTCCGAGGACAACCAGCGACTGTTCACGCAGGTTTTCCACCAGGTATGCGACAAGATGGAGGCCGCGTTCGCCAGCGGCGAAGACATCGTACAGACCGACCGGCAGATTTGTGACGCGCCCGGTCGGTCTTTTCATGCGCGGCAGTTGCTGTTCGGCACGCGGTATATGCAGGCCCCGTACATGTGGCGGCGGCTGACCTTTGAGCTGCCGCAGGACCAGTGGCAGGAATCGCCGGACATCCTGGAGGTGTCGGTACCGCACTGGATGGACGACCTGGGCCTGGAAGAGGATCTGAAGCAGGAGTTGCGGGACGCGGGCATCACGCAGCTGGTGTTCAAGGCGCCGACGCGGGGGCTGTCGCTTCACTTCGGGTTCGACTACGTGGGCGAGCACAAGATGGGTCCGCTGTCGATAGCGATGCACCAGGTGAAGCAGAACAACGGGCTGGCGGTGCAGGCGGCGCTGAGCATGGCGCGGGCGCGCACACTGGATGGCGACATCACCAACACCGCGCTGGTGACGGTGGGTCCGTCGCTGCACGGCAAGAGCACGCTGACCATCATGGTGGAGCTGGCGAACAGCGAGTTGGCCGGCATTCTGAGCCTGCCGCACGACCCCGAGGAAGGGGTCTACCCCATGAACGACGACATCGTGCTGCTGCAGCCGCTGGATGAGCCGATTCCCAGCCTGCTGCACGGGAGCAGCGCGGTGATTTCGCACGCCATCGACGGTACGGAGAACAATTTCTACGCGGTGCCGTTTGGACTGACCCGGGAGGACGACCCCATCACGTACGACGTGCTGCGGGGCGCGCCGGGCGTTACCACGGCGGACGAGACGCTGGAAAACGTGCCGGTGAAGGTGGAGAGCCAGGAGCCCAACTACCTGGAGAATCCGGTGCGCAACATGCGCATGATCCTGTCGCGGAGAGGCCTGCTGCAACGAAAGGGCGCGCAGGGTCTGATTGGCAAGATCACCGACGGGCGGTTGTCCGACTCGGTGCATGTGCCGATGGAGAGCACCAACCGGGTCTTCTGGCAGGAGGTGATGCGGCAGAATACGGTCATCCCGCCGCTGCGTCGGCTGAGCCTGGAGCAATACATACGGGTGCTGATGTATGGCGAGGCTGTGCAGATGGGCGCGGCCATTGGGGCGATCGGACGGCCGTACGTGGAGTACTTCTCCGATCCGTTCATCATCGGTCTGGAGGATGAGAACGCGAACCTGCTGTACCACGTGCTGCAGCAGCTGGCGTGGGGCGGGATGCCCCAGCAGTATTACGCCTTCAACACGGGCGGTGTGGGCGCGGATACCAACGAGGAGGCGTCGGGCTCGCGCTACCTGAAGATTCCGCGTGAGCTGACAATGCTGCTGCAGGAGGCGCTGCTGCGCAACGCGGTGAAGTTCGAATACGACGGAGTGCTGCGTTCGGAAGTGGCGGTGGCGGTGATGGACGCCGACGGCAACGAGGTGCTGGATCTGCGTGAGAAGTGGCTGCCCATCAACATATATGGCGAAGAAGACTACGCCAGCCGGGTGCGGGAGCTGATGCACCGGCGGTACTTCGGTCGGGACCAGCAGGACAAGGCCGGGATATTGAGGTATACCAAGGTGGTGAACACCGTCCTGGACATCACGGACATACCTGCGCCGGCGAACGAGCGGGAACTGGCGTGGCTGCTGTGTTTCTACTGGTCCCTGGACCAGGCATACGAAACACTGGCGTCGGCGTCGGCGCACCGGAGCGAGGGCATGCGTCCCGTGGCGTATCAGCTCAACGAGTTGCAGCGGAAGTACCGGGAAGGGTTGCAGTCGGGGTTGACGCTGGATGCGGCGAGCCTGCGGAGTTTGGCCGAGTTGGGTCTGCGGGCGGAATAACGGGAGATCATGGGCCAGCTTGAACTGATGATTGCGCTGGTGGGGTTCGTTGGCACGAACGCCGTCGTCATTGCGGGCATCGTTGGGGCTGTGCTGTATCTTCGGGCAGACGCCCGGGCGAATCGGCAGGAATGGAAAGCGGAGTCGGAAACCAACCGGCAGGAATGGAGAGCCGAGTCAGAAACCAACCGCCAGGAATTGAAAGCGGAATTGGAAGCGAACCGTCGGGAATCGAAAGCCGAGTCAGAAACCAACCGCCAGGAATGGAGAGCCGAGTCGGAAACCAACCGGCAGGAATTGAAAGCGGAATTGGAAGCGAACCGTCGGGAATCGAAAGCCGAGTCAGAAACCAACCGGCAGGAATGGAGAGCCGAGTCGGAAACCAACCGCCAGGAATTGAAAGCGGAATTGGAAGCGAACCGTCGGGAATCGAAAGCCGAGTCGGAGGCCAACCGCCAGGAATGGAAAGCCGAGTCGGAGGCCAACCGCCAGGAATGGAAAGCCGAGTCAGAAACCAACCGCCAGGAATGGAAAGCGGATCTGGCCTTGGTAACCTCCGCAATCGACAATTTGACCCAGCGCGTCAGCACTCTCGAAAACAGAGTCGTCGGCCTGGATGCTAAAGTTGATGCCTTGGAGGAGAGACTTTCCGCGCAGGCTGAACGGAATCACCGCGAGCTGCTGATTCGGCTGGCTTTTCACCACCATGGCGACGGTCGTTATCCGGTGGCGCCAGCGACGGACCCGGATCCTGTGGATCCCTACGACGGTGGTAGATGATCGCAATCCATACAATCGGGACAAGTGAGCATGGCTGAAAATAACGTTCAAATTCTCGGACCAGTGCCGGCGCAGTACGCGGAGGTCGTCACTAACGACGCGCTGGAGTTTGTCGCCGAGTTGCACCGCAACTTTGAAACCACGCGGCGAAGGTTGATGGTCGCCCGCAAACGTCGTCAAGCGGAGATTGACGCCGGCGCGACGCCGGACTTTCTGACCGAAACGCGCGGCGTTCGGGAAGGCGACTGGCGGGTGCAGCCGGCGCCGGGAGACCTGACCAACCGCAGGGTGGAGATCACGGGGCCGTCGTCCAACCGGCGCATGGTGATCAACGCGCTGAACTGCGGCGCGCAGGTTTACATGACCGACTTTGAGGATGCCCATTCGCCCGCCTGGCTGCCGACGCTGGACGGCCAACTGAACGTGCGGGACGCGTACCGGCGCACCATCACCGACGAGGCCGCCGATGGCCGGCAGTACCGGTTGAACGACGAGACGGCCACGCTCTGCGTACGGCCGCGTGGGTTGCACCTGATGGAACGGCACGTTCTGGTGGACGGCGAGCCTGTGGCCGGGAGCTTTTTCGATTTCGGCCTGACCATCTACCACAACCGGGTCGCGCAGCAGAGCCACGGGACCGGCCCGTACTACTACCTGCCCAAGTTGCAGTCATATCTGGAAGCGCGTCTGTGGAATGATGTGTTCAACTACGCCGAGGAGCGTCTGGACATTCCCCGGGGCAGCATCAGCCCCACGGTGCTGATTGAACACATCCTGGCCGCCTTTGAAATGGAAGAAATCCTCTACGAGTTCAGGGAACGTCCGGCGGGGTTGAACCTGGGCCGCTGGGACTACATATTCAGCGTGATCAAGGTGTTCAACAAGCGGCCCGACATGGTTTTCCCGGACCGGGCTCAGGTGACGATGGCTACACACTTCCTCACGTCCGCGGCGCATCTGCTGGTCAACACGTGTCATCGCCGCGGCGCGCATGCGCTGGGCGGGATGTCCGCTTTCATTCCCCGCCGGGACGACGAGGCGGCGAATGAGGCCGCTTTCGCGCAGGTTCGTTCCGACAAGCAGCGCGAAGCCGACCAGGGATTCGATGGCGCGTGGGTGGCGCACCCGGGACTGGTGCCGCCCGTGCTGGATGTTTTCCAGTCCTCATTCTCTACGGACAACCAATTGTCGGTAATTCCAGAGGTGCGCATTGCTCCGGACGACCTGCTGGCGGTTCCGGAGGGCCAGATCACCGAGGCGGGGCTCCGCAACAACATCAGCGTGGCGTTGCAGTACGTGGACGCCTGGACGCGCGGCAACGGCGCGGTGGCGATCTATGGCCTCATGGAAGACGCCGCCACCGCGGAGATTTCCCGGTCTCAGCTATGGCAATGGCTGCGGCACGGAGCGTCGCTGGACGACGGGCGCCCCATCACGGCGGAGCTGTACCGGCAGGTTCGAGCAGAGGAGGTGGGCGCCCTGGTGAATCTCCGAGGGCAGGACAACGCCGGCTCCCTGGACAAGGCGGTGGAGTTGCTGGACGAGATCGTGCTGTCCGAAGAGTTCGTGGAATTCCTCACCTTGCCGGGTTATCGCTACCTGGACTGACGTACAGGTCGGACCGACATGGCAACAACCGCCGTTACCGCAGGGACAAAAGCGCCCACGGATTATGCCGGCGTCGAACTGACGCATCCGGTGCGGGTGAATATCAGGCCGATCCTCGACTCGATGGCGGGCAAGCTGACGGAGGAGGAGATCGACCAGTGGTTCGTGGACCTGGAAAAGGCCAACGAGGAGCACGGGCTGCACTTGGAGATGACCTGCGACGGGGAGTTGATAATCAGTCCGATGGTGAATCGCGATGGCTCCC